>NZ_JBHVCT010000055.1:0-46341 GCF_042803195.1 Streptomyces sp. NPDC057428 | reverse complement strand
CTTGGTGCTGGTCATGAGGGGGTGGTTCTCCTGTCGTGCCCTCTCAGGCTAACCCGACGAAGCGGGGCGTCTCACCCAAGGCTGACAGAGAGGGGCCAGCGGGCTACGAATGTCAGAGGCATCCGGTTGGATGAGCACGTGACTGTCTATGACGTAGCCCGCCAGCTCCCCACCATCGCCGACCTGCGAGACCTGTGCCGCTCGCTTGCGATGCTCGATGCGATCCTGAGCCCGGACTGGGAAAGCCGGTACTACTCGTTCAATGCCACTTGGGCTGAAGGCGAGGAGATGGCTTCGATGCGCAACGGGTCGGGAGACGAGTACTCCATCGTGTTCTCGGCGGCTGGGGTCTATGTCCGCGGCTTTGGTCACGAAGCACCAATGAGCCCGTATGGACACGATGGCGAGCCCTGGCCGGGAGTGATCGACGATGTTCCCGAGGTCTTTAGGTCCTTCGTCGAGGAGCCGGCGTTCACCGACGAGGGCGGCGTGCCCGTCGTGACCGCCTGCTTGTGGCGGGAGACGACGGACGATCAGTGGCACCACGGCACGATCGACTTCCCCTCGGACCGTGCCGACCCTGACGGGGCCACGGGGCTGTTCGAGCTTCTGGTCGACCGCTCTCCCGAGGCGTTCCAGCGCTTCGCAGAGGACTATTACGAGGTCCCGGTGCACTTGAGGACGGTGAGTGACGTGTATGCCTTGAGGCCGCTGAACCAGGAACTCGTGTCGTCGTTGAACGTAGAGGTCACCCTGGCGGACCTGGCCCAAGACATCTCCGAAATCGGCTATCCGCAGGCTCACTGAAAGCCGATCCGTCTGCCCACCGGCACGTTTTTGCTGGTGGGCCTTCGTGTTCAGAGATCGCCGGTTCCCCGAGGAGCCCAGCCCGCTGGCGATCTTGCGTGATCCCCAGGGGCGTATCGGCTCCATGTCCCGCCGGTCTCGTTGCGGAGCCGGGTGGTGGTCTTGTCGTGGTAGCCGAGAGCGTCCGCGACGACGGGTGCGGGGAGTTCGAGGAGTTGCTGCCGGATGGCGGCGCCGCGGGCGGCGGCGATCGGGATTCCGACCTTGTTCAGAAGCGCGGACAGGTGGTTGGGGCCGAGCGGCTGGCCGGTCCGGCGGCCAGGAAAGAGCCAGCGGGATGCCGGGTTGGTGGCAGTGTTCATGTTGCCGCGGTTCGCGATGTGCTCCAGCAGCAGGGTGGCGACCGGTGCGGGAACGGGCGAGGGCGGCTCGCCGAGCCGCAGCAGCACAGCGTCGGATGACTTCGACGTCGATGCCCAGGCGGGCGCCGTGGTCGATGGCCTTGGTGCGGTAGCCGCTGTCGGGGCTTCACCCCAGATCGTGGACACCTTGGACACTGGGCCTTGTGGGTTCAGAGGAAGAGATGTCACTGATGGTGATGAAGGTGTACTCAGCGGAGTTCAGGGCGGATGCTGTCGCGTTGTATCTGTCGGACCCGAAGAACACGTTCGAGGGCGTGAGCAAGGACCTGGGGGTCAGCCGGGAGACGCTGCGGAACTGGGTGCGGGTCGAGCGGGCCCGGCAGGGCCGCGCGGCAGGTACGAGTGGCTCGCCGCGGGCGGCCCAGGCCGTCGATGTACCCTCCGACGATGTGCTGAAGGAAGAGAACAAGCAGCTCAGGGCTCGGGTCAGGGAGCTGGAGACCGAGCGGGAGATCCTGCGGAGGGCGGCGAAGTATTTCGCCGGCGAGACCAACTGGTGAGCCGTTTCCAGTTTGTTGATGATCATCGCGGCGCGTTCGGCGTCAAGCGGCTGTGCCGGGTCCTGGAGGTATCCAGGTCCGGGTTCTACCGGTGGCTGAAGGGCGCCCCGGCCCGTATGGAGCGGGCGCGGTCCGATGCCCGCCTGGCCCGGCGGATACGGGAGATCCACAAGGAGTCCGACGGTACCTACGGCGTCCCGCGGATCACGGCCGAGTTGTGGGACGCCGGGATCGAGGTGAACCACAAGAGGGTCGCGCGCGTGATGGCCCGGATCGGCCTGCAGGGCGTGCACCTGCGCAAGAAGGTCCGCACCACCGTCCCCGAGCCGTCCGCGGCGCCGGTGCCCGATCTGCTGCGGCGTGACTTCACCGCGAGCGAGTCGAACACCAAGTACGTCGGCGACATCACTTACCTGCCCATCGGTGACGGCCAATTCCTGTATTTGGCAACGGTGTTGGACCTGTGCTCGAAACGGCTGGCGGGCTGGTCGATTGCCGACCACATGCGCACCGAGCTGGTCACCGACGCGCTCCGGGCTGCGGCCCGTACCCGCGGCGGAACCCTTGACGGGGCGATATTCCACAGCGACAACGGCGCCCAGTACGCATCGAAGGAGTTCGCGCATGTGTGCCGCGAACTCGGCGTCATCAGATCACGCGGAGCCGTCGGAACCTCGGCGGACAACGCCGCGGCCGAATCCTTCAACGCGAGCCTGAAGCGGGAGACCCTGCAGAGAAGGAAACGCTGGTCAGGAGCGCGTGAGGCCCGCCTTGCGGTGTTCCGGTGGGTCACTCGCTACAACACGAGAAGAAGACACTCCGCACTCGGCCAGATCAGCCCGATCGCCTACGAACAACGATCGATTACGCTGACCACTGCCGCATAGCAAACGGTGTCCACGGTCCGGGGTCAAGCCCCGGAAGGTTCATAGACATAACAGGTCAGTTTCGAGGTCCTCCAGCCCCCGCACCACTGAATTTTCACCAAGCATCGAGTCCCGGTCTACCGCCGTTCGAAAGTCCGAGGGGCGTGGTCCCGATACGCAGGGCCCCATCCCGGTGGCCACCGAGACCTCCCGCGGACTTCTGGTCGCCTGCCTTCGGGCAACCGGCCGCCCCGACACTCTGGCCGTGCGACGTCAACGGCCACGCTAGCGTCTACCTGGGCCCCCTACGGTCCTGGCCAGCGGAGCCTACGGCGCCACACCAACTCGCGCCGACTGGAGCGACAGGACCACTCACGCCGGAGTGCAGAGGGCTTCGGTCATCCGTGCAGTCGGCTTCGGAACCTGACATCGGGCGTGAGATCCATGCCGGGAGGCGTCGCAGCGGATCACCAGATGTGCGTCAGCCGTGATGCCATCACCCCCACCTGAGTTCCACAGTTAGCGGTGTCGACTAGGGAACGAAAACGTGGGTTGACCTGCGGAAATGTCTGCGAGCACGCCGAGATGGCGTGTCACTAGGCGGGGGGATAGTGCCTGGTCAGCGGCCTGCGGTCAGATCGATGATCTTCTTGGGCGGGGTGACGTTCAGGGCGGTGAAGATGTCGCGCTGGGGCTTGGTGAGGTCGGTGGACTGGCGGAAGGTGCCGGCCGGGCCGGTGTAGGTGACGGCGTGCAGGCGCTGGAGTTCGGCGCGCAGGCGGTTCCAGGTCTGGCCGGTGGAGGTCTCGGCGACGCGGATCAGAAGCAGGGTGAGCCAGCAGAGCAGGATGTGGGCGCGGATGCGGTCCTCGCGGCGGTGGTAAACGGGGCGGAGATCGAGAATTTGCTTCATATCGCGCCAGCCGCGCTCGACTTCCAGGAGCTGTTTGTAACCCAGCGCGATGTCCTCGGCCGACAGCTTCGGATCCGAGGAGCGCAGGAGGTACTTCCCGTCGAGGTTGGCCTCGGCGGCGATCTTCTTCTTGTCCACCCGCAGCAGCCCGCTCGGGGTGGTGTGCAAGAACCGTTTCAGGCCGGGCTTGGTGGACAACACCCCAGCCAGCTTGTCGCGTTCGGGCCTGGGCAGCTTGTCCGTGCCCTCGATCGCCTCGGTGAGCTGGGTGACCATCCGCTGACGGATCGCGGCGTCGCGGGTGGCCTGGTCGGGGTTGAAGCAGATCACGAACCGGTCGTCGGTTCCGATGTTGACCTCCTTGACCTGGAGGTTGTCGCGCACGGACGCATAGCGGCCCTGCCGCGAGAGGGCGGCGCGTACTTCGGGTGATCCGGTGCGGAGCTTTTCGCCGATGATGTAGCCGCCGCCTCCGCGCATCAGCGCCCGGCGGTTGGCGGCGGAGGTGAAGCCGCGGTCGGCGACCCACACGATCTTCGACAGCGTCCACTCGCGCAGGTCGTCGCGGACCTGCCGGATCAGGGCCTGGTCACCGGTGTTGCCGGGCCAGGACCACACCCGCACCGGGATCCCGTCGCGGGTGACGGCCATGCCGATGACGACCTGGGGCAGATCCTCGCGGGAGTCCTTGGACTTGCCGTGGGTGCGGAACCCGTCGTGCCGCACCGCGTCTTCGGCCGGCGCGTCGGCGGCCAGGCGCTCGCCGTGTTCGTCGCGGGCGACGGGTTCGTCGGCGTCCTCGGTCTCGAAGTACGCGGAGGTGGTGTCGAAGAACAGCAGGTCCACCTCCAGGTTGAGCAGGTCGGTGACCTGGAAGTACGCCTCCTTGGCCAGGGCCGGCTCGATGGTCAGCAGATAATCCATGGCTCGGTAGCAGGCTTCGTCACTGATCGCCTCCAGGCCGTCTATGTGGACGTCGTCGGCGATCCACTCGGTCGCGGCGAGCTTGCTGGAGGCGGCCAGCGCCCGGTTGGCGACCAGCGCGAACAGCACCCGCTCGACGCGCGGATCCAGCCGCCGCCCGGCCAGTTGGCGGTGCACGACACCGTCGAGGCCGAGCCGGTGCCACAGTCCGTCCAGCGCGTGCACCCCGCCCCACGGCCTGGAACTGATCAGTGACAGGTCTCCCGAGCCGGTCGCGGCCAGCGCGGACGCGGGGTCCAGCAGTCTCGAGAGCGCGCCGACCAGCCGGCGCACCGCCTCGCGGTCGAGCTCGTCCTCCCGGCCGAAGGAGTGCAGCACCTTCGTACGCGAACGCCCCACGGCCGGGTCCCACTCGTTGTGGGCCAGCTGCAGATACCGGACCGTCTGCCCGTCCTTGTTCCGCCGGGACGTCGTCTTCACATACATGCCGCTAGACGATACGCACATCAATCCAGGTCACAGCCATGGGGGTAGCAAGTCGTGCCACTAGGCATTTCCAGCCTTTCACGCTAGGTGCAACCGTCTGACCTGCACCGATGCCCTGCCACACCCCCGAGAACCCCACTCAACTGTGGAACGTAGGAGAGGTGCGGCTGATTGCGAAGCGGTGGGTCCGGTACGTGATGGTCGAGATCGACGTGGACGACGACAAGGTAACCCGGGTGGTCGCTCTGTCCGAAAAGGTCCGCGAGGACCGCGGCGGCATGGGCCACTTCCTCGCGACGAGCAGTTCATCCGGCGGACAGTGACGACCAACCCCAGCTCCATGCGTTCAGAGTGGGCGAGCCGCGCCAGGAGTCACAGTTCCGGGTTGACGGACGGACTGATTGCGGATGCCCACCATGCTCGTGCCGTTGCCGTCGGATTTTTATGCGATGGAGCCATCTGATGATCACTTGTGGACTAGGCTGCGATCTTGTCATGTTCAGATGAATCGTGCAGAGGACTGATCTCATGAGCAAGCGAAGAGTTGCCATCGCCCTGTCAGCAGTCGGAGTCATCGCTCTCGTCGGTGCCGCGCCGGCACTCGCCTATCAGACAGCAACGCTGTCCGGCACCGGCCAGGCTCGCGTCTACGACAACTCGATTTCCAACAAAGCCGTGGTGGGTGCCTGGGACAGCACTTCGGACTCCAACCCGGTCTACAGCACCTACTATCGGTCGGCGAGCTCCGGCACACAGCGCAACGTGTGGAACAAGCAGGGCTCAGGTACCGAGGACTACTCGGGTACCGGAAGCTGGGTCATCAAGGCGAAGATCTGTGAATCCCAGATAGCTCAGCCGGACGACTGCTCCGTGTATGTGGCCATGAGCCACTGACCGAGGCGTGCTGACGGGCTCCGCCGCAACGGCGGGCCCGTTCAGATCCTTTGGCCCCGTGACCCGGTGACGCGCAGGCGGGCGACCGGCTGAGAGAGACCGTGTGATGCAAGTGAACCCCGTGCTGGAAGTCCGGGACCTCTATTATTCCGTGGCCGGCCGGGCGCTGCTCGACGGTGTGGACCTCGCGCTCCCCGCCGGTCAGTCGCTGGCCGTCACCGGGCCCAGCGGGACGGGCAAGAGCACCTTGCTCAACTGTGTGCTCGGGCTGATCCGATACGACCACGGTGAGGTTCGGATAGCTGGTCAGGACCTGGCCGGGCTCAAGCCGCGCACCCTGGCCAGGCACCGACGCGACACCATCGGCATGGTGTTCCAGTTCGGCGAACTGCTCCCGGAGCTCACTCCCGTGGAGAACGTCGCGATGGCCGCGCTCCTGGCCGGAGTGAAGCGGGCCGAAGCCTTCGGCCGTGCACGCCGACTGCTCGTCGACCTCGGCGTGCCTGTGGAGATGACTCCGACCGCGGAGCTGTCAGGTGGGGAACGGCAGCGGGTGGCAGTGGCGCGCGCCCTGGTGAACCGGCCTGCGCTGATCCTGGCCGACGAGCCAACGGGATCGCTCGACACGCAGAACAGGGAGGCTGTCGCCGATTTGCTGTTCTCCCTTCCCAGGGAATGGGGCTGTGCGGTCCTGGTAGTCACGCACGATAAGTCGGTTGCAGCCCGCGCCGATCACTGTTTCGCTCTCCGCGAGGGGCAGCTCGTCGCTCAGGGCGCATCTCTTTCCCGAGGTGTCCGATGAGTGCGGGACAGTCGCTGAGTCGTCAGCTGTTGCGTATGGGGCGCGCCGCCGGGCGTGGCTCTGCCGACGGCCGGATCCGTTTCGTGGCTCTGACGATCGCCACATGCGTGCTCGCCGTGACGTTGACCGCTGCGGCGGCCGCCTGGGCCACGTACCAGGAGCGGACCGATCGCGGGGCAGCACGCACGCCTGTGCTGCGTCTGCACGACGGGCAGACACCCGAACAGGCACCTTTGCGGATTCAGCTGTACCTGGACGATGTTCACGACCGGCAGGTGGAGGTCGTCTACGTCGAACCCATGAGCCCCGATGCTCCGCTGCCTCCCGGTGTCTCTCGCTGGCCGGGTCCGGGCGAAGCCGTGCTGTCGCCGTCGCTGGCCGCCGACGGGGTCGGAGACCGGTACGGGCGAGTCGTCGCCGGCATCGCTGCGGAAGGGCTGGCCGCCCCCGGTGAGCGTTACGCCTACGCCCGGCCGGCGAACGGAACGCTCACTGCCGAGCACGCCCTGCTCGCCACCGGTTTCGGGTCCGAGGACGCCGGCGGATTCGGTGACCTGGCCACCGTGCGCCCCCTCTCCGTCTTTCTCAGCCTGCTGATCGCCATGCTGGGTCTGCCCGCCGGCCTGTTCGCCGTGGTGGCCACCCGGCTGGGAGCCGCGGGCCGTGACCGGCGTACCGCGCTGCTCGGCGCGCTGGGCGGTGGGCGCCGACAACTGGCGTTGCTGAGCACGGGAGAAGCGGCTCCGGCGCTCTTGCTGGGTACCGTACTGACCGCGCCGGTGCTGGGAGCGGCCCTGGTCACCGATCTGAGGATTCCCTTCGTCGGCTATGTGCTGGCAGCATCCGACATGCGATCCCACGCCTGGCAGCTGGTCCTCGCGCTGCTCGCATCCCCCCTGCTGCTCGCCGCTCTGGTCGTGGTGATGCATCAGTGGGCGGGGCCCGGCAGGTCCACCAGACCGCGCGCTGCCGGTCGGGGGCGACTGGTGAAGGTCGCAGCCGGCTCGTGTCCGTTGTTCCTGGGAATCCTGAGCTGGTCGCCCACGGCATTCGCCACCTATGGAGCCACCCAGACCGTCGTACTCGTGTCCTTGCTCGGCACCGTTGGAGCCCTGGCCACCGTGCCTGCGGCCATCGCGCTGCTGCTGTCCGCGGCAGGCCGTGGTGTGACGGAACTCGGGCGCCGCCTGGGCTGGGCGGGGACGCTCCTCGCGGGCCGCTGGACCCAAGGACGCCCGGGTTACCTTTCGCGCCTGGTGGCGGGAGTGGTCATCGCGCTGGGGCTGCTGAGCGTGGTCCAGGTGTATCCGAGCATGCACAGCGCCTCTGTTCAAGGGGCGCTGGCCATGC
Organism: Streptomyces sp. NPDC057428; assembly: GCF_042803195.1. Lineage (NCBI taxonomy): Bacteria > Bacillati > Actinomycetota > Actinomycetes > Kitasatosporales > Streptomycetaceae > Streptomyces > Streptomyces sp. NPDC057428. Next base: position 38,377 of record NZ_JBHVCT010000055.1, on the reverse strand, counting down.
GGGAGCGCTTCGGGCACAGCATCCTCACCGTACAGATGCCGCACGGCGCGGAGGACAGAGCCGGAGTGTGGGCCGAGAGGCTGCCGCCCGGGGCCGAGGTGGCGGTGCTCGACTCGACGCTCGGTCTGGCGAACGGTGCGGGCGAGGTTAAGGAGACCCCGGACGGGCCCGTCGAGGTCCGGCAGGCCGTCACGGTCCGCGGGAGCTGTGATGCTCTGCGCGGCCTGGGCCTGGAGTGCCCGGCTGGACAACGCACCCGGGACGTCCCCCTCTCGGATGCCACTCCCGCCCTCCGTGCCCTGCTGCCGCCCTCCGTCGCACAGGTGGGCGTGGACCGCGGTCCTCTTGCCGCCCGTCAGGGCAACACGATCGTCGTCTACTCACCGCAGGGCGAAGCGCTTCCGCTGGGAACCCTCAAACGCGACGCACTCTCCGTCCTGGGGCCCGGCGCCCTCGTCGAGGGGGTGGGGCAGGGATGGATCGGAGGTGCGGCCCTGCTCTCCTCACAGTTGCGGTGGGTGACACTTCTGGGAGTCGTGGGCGTGGGGCTGGTGGCGCTGGCCGCCGCGTTGAACTGCCTTGCGGAGGTCCTGCGCTTCGCACGCTCCATCGCCCCGATCTCTGTTGTCAGCGGCAGTCGGCGGGTGTATGTGACCGTGGCCGCCTGGACTCTCGCGGCGCCCCTGTGCGTCGCCGCCGCGCTGGGTGCGGTGAGCGCCGTCTGGGTCACCCTGCCCTACACGACACCGCCGAGAAACGGTGAGCTCCCTCCGTGGATGCTGACCGCGTCGGTAACTGTGCTGTGCGCCCTGGCCGTGCTTGTGGCCGGTGCGGCCGCCGTGAGCGCGGTACGGGAATCGCGGCACTGGCGTCCCCGCCACGACTGAACCCAATCTGCCGGGAACCTTGAGGCTGCAGAGTCAGCCGTCGTGAACGCCTTGGTGCATCGGTCAGCGATCCGAACGTTGGTTGACGCGGGCTGTGACGTTGCATAAGCGGTCGCGCGTGAAACCTCGCCGCGGCACCACCGCTCTCGGAAGTCTGCACACCCGCGTCCGCCGCCACTGAACCCGCACCTGGGTTCAACTTCCTGAACGTCCATGGGCGGTGCGGTGCAGGGTGGCACTGCGTCCGCACGCCCATATCCGAGCACCTGACCGAGGACTTGGCGGAACTGCCCAATGTCTTCGGACGGCGCTTCGATGACGGCCTCGATCTCGCGGTCGGTCAGCCGGAGGTCTTCCAGTGCTTCGGGGTCCAGCGAGATGCGGAGAACGTTGCCCGTCAGGGCAGCTTCCCGCACGCAGCCGTATGCGGTGCCCTGCCCGGCCGTGACCAGGCAATGTGTGTCCATCCCAAGGGCGGCCTCCTGGTCATCGGGCTCCTCTTCTCCCGCCATGAACATCAGGATGAAACCGCTTCCATCCTCACCCTCGGCAAGAGCGGCTTCGGTGAAGTAGCCGTCAGGGTCGATCTCGGTCCTAACGGCGCGGGCGGTAAATCGGTATGTCATGACGGGGTTCTATCAGTGTGCCCAGCCGTGCCGTGAGGCAGGGGCGAGCGCGATGTTCCACCGTCAGGCTGAGGTGGTGACGGGGACGCCACGTGGGGAATAACGCGGCTCTGTCCGCAGTTCCGTGAGCCCGTTCAGAACGACCTGTTACGACCTGTTTTGCCACCGGAAAATAGAACCGCGGGCGCAACGCCCCCGCGGCTGAAACGCGGGGGCGTGGACGGACGCATTCAGGCGGGCAGCTTCTTCAGCATCACCGCGTACACCGGGGAGTCGGCGAAGGGCTGCTGCTCCCCCGCCTTCGCGTAGCCCCACGTCTCGTAGAGCTCTTGCACCTTCGGGTGGGTCACGTCGACCAGAAGCACGGCGAGATCCTCGCTCCGCTCCGTTAGCAGCGCCTCGTGCATACGGTCCGAGATGCCCTGCTTCCGCCACGCCGGGCGCACCATGACCTCGGAGACTGCGAAGGTCGCGGTGTGGCCGTTGTTCGGCTCGAACTCCGTGGATCGCCACCATTCACGCCCCGGCTGCAGCGGGGCGCCGTAGGCGAAGCCGGTCGGTTCGTCCCCGTCGAAGGCAACGACGCAGGCGAAGCCGTCCATTGCGGACCAGTGGTCGACGAACCAGGGGAACCGCTGGTTGAACTCGTTGTCCATGGCATCGGCGTAGGAGTCGGCGTGCACATCGATCAGCATCTCCTTGAAGCCTTCCGGGAGGCTTCCCCGGCTGTAGTGCCGCAGGTCGATCACCCTGGTCGTCACGCTCGACTCCATTCAGTTCGCATACGGTCTGCCCAGTCGCGGGCGTACATCGTGGACGGCGCCAGCCGGAGCAGCTCTCGGTGGAAGTCTCCGATCAGGGTCCGCATCCGTCCAGGCAGTGGGGCGCCCTCCATGACCGTGAAGACGGTGGCTGCGGTGGCCGTGGCCTGCTCCGGATCCCCTTGTCGCAGTTGCGCGGTGGCGAGCTGACACGTCGCCAGCGCGCGGTTGCGTTGGAACTCCGCCGGGATCCTCGCGAGAGCACGATGGGCCATCGCCTCCGCGTCGGCCGACTCGCCGTTGTGGTTGAGGATGATGGCCGCGAGGTGATTCAGTTCGGCCGGCCCGTAGAACGCGGTCCATCGCGGGCGGTCTTCCTCGGCCGCCTTCTGAAGCGCGTCCTGCGCGGCGCCGAGGGCACGCTGGGCCGAGCGCGGATCCCCCAGTGAGGAGTGTGCCAGGGCGAGGCGGACGCGTCCCATGGACCTGAACAACGGGTCCGTGCGGGCGGCCTGGCACGCGTTGGCGGCCTGTGCCGCCGCGAGCTGCTCCGGCCAGTCCTTCCGCTGGTAGGCGAGCATGGCCATGTTGACCCACACCCGCATTCCCGTGGCCGCGTCCTGGGACAGGCCTGCGAAGGTCGCCGACTCGTGCAGGTACTTCCGGGCCGTGTCGAGGTCGCGCAGGTCGATGCAGGACCAGGCCGCGATGGTGGTGTACTCGGCCGCGAGCGCGTACAGGGCCCGCCGTACCCGTTCGCCGGCGTTGCGCTGCTGAAGCGCCAGGACCTCGGCGCGGCCGTCGAGGGCGGCAGCCGCCAGGGTGGTGTGGCCACCCTGGCGGTCGTCGGCCTCCACCAGCTGGTTCATGCCTGCTGCGGCGCGGGCAACGTCCGTCATGCCCACCGACCAGCGCTGTTTGCCTACGGGGACGGCGGCGGCTGCCGCTCCGGTGGTGGAAGCGATGAAGTCGCGTCGCAGCACGGGGTCCTCCGGGGGGCGGTGCATGGAGCTGGGTGCGTCGAACCCTAGGTTCGTCACGCGGCAGCCGAACACACGCTCAAGTGCGGCGCAAGTGCGGCCGATCGGGCGTCTGCTGGACCCGTTGAGCAGGTTACGGACCGTCCGCGACGTGATCTCACCCGGGCGACCGGTGATCTCCTGCAGCGCCCCATTGAGCCGTGCCGCCAACTCTTCCTGTGTCAGGCCGAGTTGCTTGATGCGCCTCTGAAGGACGAGGTTCGCTCCCATGCACCGAAAGTAACGCCGTCGTCACTCGAACGCCCAGCCCTTTGGTCATGTGATCGCAAAGTCTTCCGGTTGGCCGGCGCATACGAACCTGGACTCTTCCTGTTGCCGCCCGCTCTGGGCTCGTTGACTGGTCACCAGCCGCCGGGCCGTGTTCGGCACGACGGTGTGAAGGAGAGCCCGGCCCTGTCGCCCCGTCAGGGCCGGGTGCCGCACACCGGAGGGAATGACCTCGTGACCGTGATCATCGAAAGGCCGGAGCTGCTGCGCCCGTCCCTTCTGCAGCCGGCCGCCGACGTCGCTCCGGTGGTAGCGGAGTGGTCGGGCAGGCTGCCCACGCCCCGCGTGAACGCGCACGTGGCAGCAGCTCAGAGCGCACGTGTGCGCTGCAACCTGTGGCTCACGATCTTGCAGTGGCCCGGGCTCGTGGAGGGTGCTGCGGCCGTCGTGCACGAGTTGGTGCGCAATGCCGTCATGCACGGCTCCACTGCGTGGAACCGGCACGTCACGCTCAGATTCGCGCTCACCCACACCGGCGCTCTGCTCATCGAGGTGACGGACGGGCTTCCCACCTTCCCCGGCTTCGACGCTGGAGGGTCCGGGCTCGGTGGACTGGCTCGGGTACGCCGTCGCGGGGCCAAGGTCACCTGGTTCCCGACCTTCGACGGCAAGACCGTGCAGGCAACCGTGCAGGCCCGGCTCTCGGGCTCCGAGGCGCCGTCCTGACACCTGGCCCCGTTCCTCGCGACCGGCTCGTCCGCCGCATGGCCGACGAGCCGACGCGAGAACTGGCTGAGCCGCCCCCACACCGAGCCCAGCGCCGACAACCCGGGCCCGAGCCGACCACCGACTCCGCGCCCACCGACTTCGCGGCCACCCACTCCGTACTCGCCGACGGTTCCGCCCCCGCGGGGCGTTGACGAGCACGGGCACAACACCTCGATGCGGGTCGCATCAGCCCAGCAGCGAGGTGCGACAGAGCACGTCCATCGATCCGACAAGGAGCATTGCCATGACTGCTGTCATGCCCGAGCAGACCGCCCCGCAAAGGGCCACCGACACCGCCGACCTCGCCGAGGACCCGTTCGCCCTGGATCTGAGCGTGACCACGGACCTCGGGGGCCTCGGCATGCCGGCCGCGTGCGGCACCGGCGACGGCTGCGCCGCGTCCTGTGCCTCGTCCTGCGCGAGCGCGGTCTGACACACCGGTCCCAGGAGGGCCGGGGGACCCCGGCCCTCCCTCTCCACCGGTCCGCACGACGAAGGAGTTGTCGCGCATGAGCAACAAGTCTCTGTACGCGCACACGGGCACGGCTCTCTTACGGGCTGCGGCCGCACCACGGGACCGATTGCCCGACTGGTGGCCCGACCCGACGGACAGCGACGGCTGCATGAAGTGGCTGGACCACGTCTGGTCCCGCCAGGACCTCGTCGGGCCGATCCGGCAGGCGAACCGCGAACTCGCGCTCAGCATCGACGCCATGCGTGGCGGGCGGGCGGCCACCGGTAAGAAGTTACGACGAGCAGCGCTGTCGACCGCGCGCTACCTGCTGCGCGCCACCGGCCGCCCCACCCCCTTCGGTCTCTTCGCCGGTATCGCCCCGGCCGCACTCGGGGCTGCTGCCGAAGTGCGCTGGGGAAGCGGCCACCGGGCGGTGGCCCGCGTCGACACGATGTGGCTCAGCAGCGTCATCGAGCGTCTGGAGAACTGCCAGGAACTGCTCGAGCGTCTGGACGTCGTACTCAACAATCTTGCCGCCCGACGGGGCGGGCGCCTCCATGTTCCGCACGGCGGCCCTCACGGTGCCGGCATCAAGTACACGAGCGCGGTACGAGCGCTCGAGACCTGCGCTGCGGCACCGACCCGGTTCAGCGCCGTGGTCGACGGCCTCGCGGAGGTCTTCCCAGGAGCCGGCCCGGCGCGGATCCGCAGCATGCTCGTCGATCTCGTCCGGCAGGGATTCCTCGTAACGGGCCTGCGAGCTCCGCTCACCGTGACCGACCCTCTCGGCCATCTCCTCGAGCGCCTGCACGGGGCCGAGGCCCACACGATCGAAGCCGTCGCGCCGATCCTGCGCGGCCTCGAGGGTGCGGCAGCAGCTCTGCGGCACCACAACCGCACCCCCACCGCGGGGCAGACGCGGCTGCGGAACACGCTGGTCCGGGAACTGCGCGTCATGTCGGACGCCGGCAGGGCGCCGCTCGCCGTCGATCTTCTGCTCGACTCTTCCGTGCAAGTCCCGTTCGGCGTGGTGCGTGAGATGGAGGCCGCGGCGACGACCCTGTTGCGCCTGACCCGCCGCCCCACCGGCCACGCGATCTGGCACGACTTCCAGACCGCGTTCTGGGAGCGGTACGGCACGGGCACGCTCGTCCCGTTGAGCGAGGTCCTGGATCCTGCGGCCGGACTCGGGTTCCCGGCCGAGTACCCCGGCAGCGTGATGTCCACCCCTGCGACGCTGACCTCCGAGCGCGACGGAAGGCTGCTCGCGCTCGCCTGGCAGGCCGTGGTCGACGGCAGCCGCGAGATCGTCCTCACCGACGATGCCATCGACGCGATTACCGGGGACGGGCCGGTGGCGGGCCCGCCGCACGTGGAGATGTGCGCCCGGATCCACGCCGAGGACGTCGCGGCCCTGGACCGGGGTGACTTCACCCTCACCGTCACGCCCGCGCGGTCGGCGGGCACGCTCACGTCCCGCTTCACTCCGGCCGCCGGTGGATCCGGGCTGCAGGAGACCTACCGATCCATTCCTCCGGGCGTCGCCGGCGCCTTGCCGGCCCAACTGTCGTTTCCGCCGCTCTACGCCCACACGGAGAACGTCTGCCGTATCCCCGCCTACCTGCCGCACGTCATTTCACTGGGCGAGCACCGCGGGCCGGAAGGGCACGCGGCCGTGATCCCACTCGATGATCTCGCCGTCACCGCCACACACGACCGTCTGCACCTGGTGAGCGTCTCCCGCCGCCGGATCGTCGAGCCCCAGGTCTTCCACGCGATGGCGCTCGAGAAGCAGCCGCCGCCACTGGCCCGGTTCCTCGCCCACCTGCCACGCGCCTTCACGGCCTCGTGGACCGGCTTCGACTGGGGGCCCGAGGCGGTCCGGCTTCCCTACCTGCCGAGGGTCCGTTACCGGCGTACCGTGCTGTCCCCGGCCCGGTGGCGCCTCACGAGCACGGACCTGCCGGCCACCGACAGGGTGGAATGGGAACAGGCTCTTGCCCGGTGGCAGCGGCGCTGGCACTGCCCCGAGACGCTGGAACTGCGGGACGACGACCGGACTCTGCGCCTGACCCTGAGCGAGCGTCTGCATGTCGCGATCCTGCGCGCCCATCTCGACCGTAACGACGCAGCGATCCTGACCGAGGCCGCCCCCGCCGGTGCCTTCGGCTGGATCGGCGACCACGCCCACGAGGTCGCCGTGCCGCTTGTCGCCACTCGCGCACCTGCCCCCTCACCGCTGTCCGGTCGCCGGCTGCCCACACTGCTCAACAGCGCGCTGGGTCTCGCGCCGGGCTCCCCGGACGCCGCATGGCTGCACGCAAAGATCCACACCCACCCCGACCAGATGAACGACATCATCACAGGCCAACTCCCCCGGCTACTCGCTGCCCTGCCCGGCGAAGTCGAGTGGTGGTTCCTGCGCTACCGCAGCCCCCACGAGCCCCCTCATCTACGTCTGCGCCTTCGTGTCCCGAGCGCGGAGCTGTACGCGACGTTCACCGCAGCGGTCGGGCAGTGGGCCACACGGCTCCGCAGCGAATCCCTCGCGGGCCGGCTCGTCCTGGAGACGTACAGCCCGGAAATCGGCCGCTATGGACAGGGCGAGGTGCTGGCAGCGGCCGAGGCGGTATTCGCGGCCGATTCCCGCGCCGTCGCCGGCACCCTGCGCCACGTCCACGGCCCGCTCCTTCATCCGACAGCGCTCGTTGCCATCGGCATGGTGGACATCGCGCGCGGCTTCCTCGGCCATGAGGCGGGGATGAAGTGGCTCGCCGACCGGCCTGCCCCACCCGCGGCCGCAGACCGCGCTGCATCGGAACAAGCTGTACACCTCGCCCGGCTCCAAGCGCCTCTCGACCTGCCCGGCTGGACCGGCGAGGTGGCCGGCGCCTGGCAGGACCGTGCCGCCGCCCTGACCGGCTACCGCGATCAGCTCCCCGCCGATGCGGACCTCGACGCCGTTCTCGAATCGCTGTTCCACATGCACCACAACCGGATGCTCGGGCTCGACCGGCCGGGAGAAAGGATCTGTCGCCGCGTCGCACGACAGGCGGCACGCGCTCGGCAGGCCCACCGATGACCGCGGCGTCGATGCGACGGGAACAGTCCCTCTACTCCGGCGCCCCCGGAATCGCTCTTCGCCACAGCGCCGACGCCCAGGCGGGCCGAGGGGGATGGGAGGCCGTCCACGAGTGGGTGACTGCCATGGTCCGGCACCCTGTTAACGCTGACCCGGATACGTGCGGCCTCTTCGAGGGGGCGCCCGCCGTCGCCTACGCCCTCCACCTCGCAGACCGGCCTTCGTACGCCCCGGCCCTGGAGACGCTCGACCGGCACATCGTCGCCATGACGCGTCTCAGATTGCGCGCGGCCCACCGGCGCATCGACCGCGAAGAGTTCCCGCGACTCCGCGAATACGACCTCATCAGCGGCCTGACCGGGCTCGGCGTCTACCTTCTCACCCGGGGCGGTCACGACACGTTGCTGCTCGAGATCCTCTGCTACCTGGTGCGACTCACGGAGGCGGTCACGGCCGATCACGACCTCCTGCCAGGCTGGTGGACCGGCGACGGGCCCGAACTCCGACCGAGCGTCGAGTGGCCGGACGGGCACTGCAACCTCGGCCTGGCACACGGCATCTGCGGTCCGCTCGCCTTCATGGCGATCTGCATGCGACGGGGGCTCACCGTTCCCGGGCAGGCCAGAGCGATCCGCTACATCTGCACCACCCTCGATCAGTGGTGCCTCGGCACGGGAGACCGCCCCTGGTGGCCCGAGACGCTCTCCCGACGCGAGTGGAAAACCCGTGTGCCACGCCGGAACGGCCCCGGCCGCCCGTCCTGGTGTTACGGAACCCCTGGCATCGCCCGCGCCCGACAACTCGCCGCGCTGGCACTCGGCAATGCGCCGCTTCAGCACCATGCCGAGGCGGCGCTCGTCGCGTGCGTAACCGACGAACGACAGCTGAGCCGGCTCACCGACGCCTCGCTCTGCCACGGCTGGGCCGGCCTCGTACGCACCGTGCAGCGAACAGCGGCGGACGCGGGCCCCGGCAGCACGCTGGGCGAGCTCCTGCCCGGGCTGCACGCCCGGATGCGCGACCACCTCGAGCAGTCGGGCCTCCACCGGTCGGCGCCGCGTGCAGCAGGCCTGATGGAAGGCGCCGCAGGCATCCATCTCACGCCATTGGACACGGTCGGCGCCGCGCCGATATCCCGCTGGGACGCCTGCCTGCTCCTCTGCGGGTGACCCGCGCCCAGCGCCGCAGCACACCCACATTCGCACCACTAGGCTCGTGCCCCTCGTCACCGCCGGGCACGTCGTGGAAGGAATCCCATGAACACCACCACCCACTCCTCGCCCGAGGTCCTGCGCAACCGGCTGGTCGACGAGATCGTGGAGGAACGGATCGCCGGACTCTATGACCCGCGGGTCGAGGAAGCCCTGCGAACGGTGCCGCGGCACGAGTTCCTCCCGGCCGTGAGCATCGAGACCGCGTACGCGAATCAGTCCGTGTCCATCAAGGACAACCCCGCCGAGGACGCGCTCCCGTACAGCTGCGCGTCAAAGCCCGACGTGGTGTTCTTCATGCTCGTCCAGTTGCAGCTCGACGAAGGTCACCGCGTGTTCGAGATCGGCGCGGGCACGGGCGTGAACGCCGCATACATGCGGCGCCTCGTAGGCGCCTCCGGGCTCGTCGTCACGGGGGACATCGACGGCGACGTCACGGCCTATGCCCGCAAGACACTCGACGCGACCGGGTTCCGCGACGTCGACGTCATCACCCGGGACGGGGTGCTCGGCGCGGAGGAACGTGCCCCGTTCGACCGCATCATCGCGACCGTCGGGGTCTGGGACCCTTCCCCCGCCATGCAGAACCAGCTCAGGGACGGCGGCAGGCTGGTACTCCCCCTGCGGTGGCGAGGTCTGACCCGCAGCGTCGCATTCGTGCGACAGCCCGAACGGCTCCTGTCCGACTCGGTGAAGATGTGCGGTTTCCTGCCCTTGATCGGCCAGGACGGTGAGCGCACCGGTTACGTCGATGACGAGCACCTGATCCGTCTGTTCTGGGACGACGACCAGGCCATCGACCCCACCGAGTTGACGACGGCCGTCTCCCAGCCGGGAACGGTCGCCTGGACCGAAGCGAGTGTCGGGCCTGTCGAGTCGTTCGACGGCATCTGGCTTCGCCTGTCGGCCACCGAACCCACCACCTGCCGCATCACGGTGAAGCCCGCCGCCATCGAGGCAGGGCTCCGACGCCCCGCCGTGCCCGCCCTGAGCCCCGCTCTCGTCGACGGGAACTCGATCGCCTACCTCACTCTGGAACGCATGACGGTCGAGGAAGGCACGGAAGCCCGCTTCCGTATCGGTGCGGTCGGCTACGGACCACGCGGGCGCGCGCTCGCGGGGCGGCTGTGCGACCAGATCACGGTATGGGCCGGCGACCGGGCCGCGGAACCAGTGATCAGCCTGTACCCGGCAGGGACCCCGGACTACGAACTCACCGACGGCTACGTCATCGAGAAGCCGTCCGCCCGCATGGTGATCTCCTACTGACACCTCGCCACCCTGAAGCCGAGGCATCCGTTCGAACGCACGCATACGGACGGGGTGCGGGAGCGGACCGGGTCGCCGTCAGGTCGGCGGGTCGAGGGCGATGGTCCAGGTGTGGAGGGTGTGTGGGCTGGCATGACCTGGGCGAGGCTCGGCGATGACAGCGGTGACGTGGTCGCCGGCCCGGCGCAAAGACGGCGTGAAATCGGAGACCTGGTCGGGAGCGAGGGGCAGGAGTTCGGCAAGGACCACGGCGTCCAGCCTGCGGTCGACGGCGCGCAGTGTCCCGGCGTCGAGGACCAGAATGGTGCCGTCGTCCAGCACCAGCGGCCGCGGGGTCTGAGGATCGGCAAGTCGCGGACCACGTTCGATGACGCCGCCGGGCAGCAGCCGGACCACCCGGCTGCTGGTCGGGTGGGTGCGGTCCGCCTCGACGACGCGGACTCCGGTGCCGACCACGTAGTGGCCGTAGCTGCGCCAGGAGTCCACGGCAGTGCCGTCGCGGTCGTGCTCCCAGGTGTTGAAGAAGTCGTAGCCTTCGAGGCCCAGAAGGAAGCGTCCGCCGCGCAGGGCCGCACCACGCTCCCCGCGTAGTTCGGCGATCTGAGTGCCGGCCGCCAGGTCGAGCAACAGGGCCGGGCCGAGGAAGCCCCACGGGGTGTACTCGAGCGAGTCCGTGGTCACCAGCACCCGGCCACCGGAGACGTGGGCGGCGTTGGGACGGCCGGCGCAGCGGTGCGTCCAACGGGTTCGGCCCGCGGTGTCGACGCATCTGATCTCCCCGGTCGTGCCGTGGATGCGCAAGTCGTCCCGCAGCACGAGCGGCTGCTGTGCGGGACGGGCCTCGTACGGCGGGCGTCCGACCGTGCGCTGGTAGTCCACCACCGTGGCACGCCACGGGGCTGAGGTCGGCTCACCGGCGCGGCCGCTCTTCTCGGGCTTCGGCATGGCCGCGATGATAGGGCGTAGTTGCAACGCTCCGGCCGGCCGGCACCTCGCCACGTCGTCGGGGCCGTCCGCGCCCACCGCGCGTGGCCGGAGGAGGCCGTACCTATGACGACCACTGTCTTTCGGGCAATCACTCGGCCGTGGGATGGCCCAGGTCAAGCGCAAAACGGGTCCCCCTCAATTCCTCTGAGGGGGACCCGTTGCGTTCACCACGGCATGGCCGCCGACCCGCCGGCCGACCTTCGCCACTGCTTCCGGTCGATGGCGGCGGTCGGAGCCCGCCCGCCGGTCGGGGCGCCGACAGTCGCTTCCTCCAGGTGTGCCTGCCGGTGCCTACCTCCCGAGGGTGAAGGTGTCGATGTCGAACAGGGAGCCTGCGCCGCCGGTGAAGGTGAGGAACACCGGTCCGGTCGGTGTGCCGGAGAGCGCTGTGGAGACCGTTCTGAAGGTCTCCCAGCCTCCGGTGTTGGGCACGGAGACTGTCCCGATGATCTGTCCGGTGGCCGAGCCGGAGCGGACCTGCACGGTGCCGCCCGCGCCGGCCGAGGAGACCTTGGCGGTGAAGGTCTTCGCACCCGTCAGTGACGCCTGGGCGTAGCCCGCCCAGTCGCCGTTCTCGATGTTCGAGATTCGTACGGACCGACGGGGGACCATCCCCGCGCGTGCGGGGAGCACTGATCCCGCGGTGGACGCTGCCGGTCATGGGCGGGACCATCCCCGCGCGTGCGGGGAGCACAGAGCTCAAAGGACTGACTCGGAGCGGGTGTACGGACCATCCCCGCGCGTGCGGGGAGCACCCTGTGTCTCTTCCGGCGGTTCTCGCACGGGTGGGACCATCCCCGCGCGTGCGGGGAGCACACGCGCCTTCCTTCATCACAACACCGGCCTTCGGGGCCATCCCCGCGCGTGCGGGGAGCACTCTTGTTGAACTGCGAGTTTGTCATCCGAGAGAGCCGTTCTGCATAACTTCCTTCGATTCCGACAAAGCGGCCTTTCGAGCTGTTACACCCAAAAAGAAGTCTCGTCAGCCACCCCTGAGCTCAGCCACTCATCTTTCGCCACCCTGAATCACCGACAGGCCCCGGCGTCTCCCCCGATCTCGCAGTACTTCGCGCCCCACCGCTGGCTGGCCCTCTGGCTTCTACAGTGGCGTCGCAGCCTCCGTCGCCCGCCGGCGGAGCTCCGTTTCCGCCGGATGCCAGGCAGGGTCGGTGGTGGCCCGGGACGCCTGGAGGTAGGCCTCAAATTCCTCCGCCGCTCCGGGGCTCGCAGCCGACATGAGCGGCGGAACCTCGTGGCGTCCGGCGGCGCAGGCGGCCAGTTGCAGGCGCGGAAGCATCGCGTACAGGGTGTTGATCCAGTCGGCCTCCGCGAGCTCACGGCCCGGCGCCTGGTCGCCCGCGTACGTGCGGATCCAACCGACGTAGAGAGCCGTCAGGTGCTCCACGACCGGTGAGTGGCGGTGCCAGCAGGGCGGGAGGTTGTTGTGCAGCTCGAAGGTGGTCCGCAGCCAGTCGACCCATACCGCCAGCTCACGAAGCCGTTCCTGTCGCTCCGTCGGCTCCATGGCGGACCACACCCACCGCTGCGGCTCGGGCTGCTCCTGCGAAGGGACCGAGGGCCACAGGGAGGCCGCGTTGCTGTACGGATCAGACACCGGTGGACGCCTTCCCGGGAACGTACGCATCGGGGCCGGGACTGGGGTCGGCCAGCAGCTTCCTGAGGTCCTTGTCGCGGAAGGTCAGCCGCATCCTGACCTTGATCGGTGGCTGGTTCGAGTACTGCGCGATCGCGGTGAAGTCCGGCAGCTGCTGCAGTGAGTGCACCGGCGCCAGGTCCGTCTCGGTCGCCGAGGTGTTCGTGGAGTACTCGCCGCGCGAGCGGCCGTGCGAAGTCCTCATCACCTCGGTCCGCCCGTACAGGCCGGAGAAGTAGCGGAGCGTCTCCAGGTCTCCGCAGCCGGGCAGCAGCATCCGCAGGCCACTCGCGGAGAGCACCGTGTTGGCCTTCTGGGTACCGAGCCGGTCCCGCAGCTGGGAGAGGTCGTGCCACACCGTCAGGACGTCGATGCCCATACCGCGGCCGGTCGTGAGAATGTTCGGCAGCCTCGGGTAGCGCAGCATGTTCCCGGCTTCGTCGACCATCACGCCCAGCGACGGGTCGAGGGGCTTGCCCGTGCTGTTGTAACGGACCTCGGCGCCATGAATGATCGAGGCGATGATGGAGGTCAGCAGGGGGGCGAAGCGCTCGGCGTCGGCCTCGGAGGCAATCAGGCAGACGGTGCCGTTCCCCTCCAGGAGTTCTCCGACGGTGAAGTCCGTGCCTGCGCAGGTCTCACGGACTTCCTCGTCGGCGTACACCCTCACTAGCACGTTGAGGGTGAACTGGATCGACCCGATGCCGTCGTCGTGAAGCCGCAGCCAGGGTGAGGCGTAGTCGTCGGCGACCTCGTCGAAGCCGTGCTGCAGCAGGACGGCTCGGACGTGGTCGACGGCGTCCTTGCCCAGGCTGAGCCAGCGGCGCATCGCCGTCACTCCCCCGCCGGACAGGTTCGCGGCGAGCAGGACACCCTTGAGGACGCTCTTGGCCTGGTCGACCCACGGCGCGGCGCGCTTGCTGTCACCGGAGGAGGACGCCTCGGCCATCCATGACGCCATCCGGTCGGCGGCCCTCGCGTCGGTGCAGTAGTCGACGGGCGACCATCTCTGGGTGGGCCGTCCGGGAATGCCGGCCGGGGCGATGACCCAGACCGGCCCGAAGTGGCGGCGGCGCGCGTAGATGATGTCGAGGTCTGCGGCCTTGGTGGTGGTCACCACCAAGGGGCCTTGCCATTCGGCGGCGTTGGGCAGCACCAGACCCGTGGTCTTCGAGGACCCCGGCACTCCGAACACCGTGGCGCTGATGTTGGGCTGCGCGGCTACGATCTTCTTGGTACGCATCCCGCGCCCGGCTGTGATCCGGTTGGCGCGCTTGACCGGGTCCTGTGGCGCCCGCAGTTTCCGCTCCACCGTCGCTCCGCCCCACTGGGCGCCGCCGGTCCGGCCCCTGCGGTCGACGATGCTGACGGCCTTCACGACCAGGACGAGTACGACCAGGAGGAGTGCAGCGGTCAGCACATAGAACAGCCAGCTTGGCGGGGCCGGGTTGTACGCCGCGTCGGGGCCCCGTACCAGGGACTTGAGGACGGTGGCGGGAACGCTGTCGGTACGGGTGGCCCACCCCCGTCCGGACAGCAGGGCCGCGGCCGGCGCGGCCAGCAGGACCGCTCCACCCACCGCGACGGCCGCTCCGAATCCGTAGGCGGTGAGCAGGGTGTTGTCGTCCAGGCCCGCTGCGGGCGACCCGGTCTTGTCCGCTGCCATCGCGTCCGTACTTTCTGGGTTCGTTCTGGTCAGAATCGTTCCGATGACCTGGGAGGCAAGGTCGGACCGGGTCCACTCGAAGCTTGCGGTCGTGCGTTGAGGTGTGCCCGGCTGAACCGGGCAACGGTCGTGAAGGGTGGTGCGTCCGTGCGGGTGTGGGCCAGCCCTTCGTAGGGGCGGATTTACTGAGGGGGCTTTGATGGAGAAGGACACGGAGCGGGAGCGAAGCGCGGAGGCAGCACCGAACGCGTACGAGCGGGTCCTCGCAGAGGATCGGCGGGTAATCCGGGAGGCACTGCGCTCCAGCCGGGGCGGGGCACACGGCGGTCTGGTGGTAACGGCCGTAGCGCTCGGTGCGGTCGGGGCTTTGGACGGCCCCAAGTGGCCGTTCATCATCGGCGGCGTTTGCGCGGTCTGGTTTGCACTGGCCTTGGCCGTTGTCCGCCGACGCGGCGGACGGGGCTGGACGGCGATCGAGCGTGCGTACATCGCGACCTTCGGCTGGGCCCAATGGCTCTGACTTGACCGGTGTCGGGCCGCTCTCCAGCACACCCGCCCCATGGGTTCTGCCCACTCGACGCTTCAGAAATGACGAACCCACGGGCTTACACGACCATCCGCTCGTCGGTCTCGAACAGCTTCTGCTCGATGTGGGAAAGGACCAGCTGGACGGCGTGGCCGCCCCCGCGGCCCACCTTCCACAGAGCCCGTCCGCGCTGGCCGGCACCCCAGGACCCGATCAGGTCGCATTCGGCGTCCGAGAGGCCGATCGCCTCGCGGGTGATCTGCAGGGGGCGGGTGTCCTGGGCCAGTTGGATCCGTGTCTCGCAGGAGGAGATCAGGTCCTTGGCGATCGCGACGGCCTCCGAGCTCGCCGACCCGACGCTCTCGAAGTCCGACAACCGGTGGGTGGCCAGGATCTGGATGGTCCCGGTTGCCCGGGACAGCCTGAGGTCGGCGTCGATCTTGCGGACCATCGCCGCCCCTCCGGAGCGCATCTGCCGCCACAGCTCGTCACGGACGACGATCCACGGCCGTTGGCCCGGCCGGTCGATCGCCGCCTGGGCCCACGAGGAGACGCACGACAGGACCATGGCGATCGTCTCGTCGCCGTACTGCTCGAGGGCACTGATGTCGACGGACTGGATCGGTGCGTCCCAGTCCAGGCCGATCGAGGTCTGCTCGTCGAAGAGACCGCCGAGATGCCCGTTGACCATCGTGCCGAGAGCTGAGCGGATCGACACCATCTGCTCGCGGGCCAGCTGGACCTCGCCGTCCCGGACCCGGAGCTCCTGGGCCATCGCGTCGGTGGGGTCACGGAGCTTGTCGTAGACGAGAGGCAGGGTCGGCGCGGCGAGCCTGCTCTGTCCGTACAGCTCACCGGTTACTTCGCGCACCGCGACGTCCAGGGCCTCCTCCTCCCGGGACTCGAGGGTGCGACGGAGCTGGAGTTCCAGGAGGGCTTTGAGCAGGGTCAGGCGGCGCCGGTGAATCTCCTGCAGGCGGCCCCTCAGCTCGGCGGGATTCTTGATCCAGTCGAGGCCGGCGCCGAGTGGTCCCGCGTCGAGCGGGTTGAGGCGGCCGGGCAGGCCGGGGCCGAGACGAACCGGCTCGACGCCCAGGTGCCGGCAGAGTCCGGCGTACTCGCCTTTCACGTCCCCGGCGATCAGGGTCCGGTGTCCGAAGGCCATCAGCCGGAAGCACAGGGCTTTGATGTGGGCGCTCTTCCCGCTACCGGGGATGCCGGTGATCATCACATTGGGGTTGGTGCAGAGACCTTCTCGGACCCAGACGGCCGGATGCGCGCTGAAGGCCTGGGTGGTCAACGTGTTGTGCCCGATGTACGCGCCCACCGGTGGCAGCGATCCTGCGTGCAGGAAGGGATACGCCCCGGCCGCGTTGCCCGTGTCGGCCCGGACCACCTCGGTCCGGGGCAGGGATGCGGAGCGGCCTGCGAAGGGCTGCGGCCAGCCCTTGCGCGGAGCCACCCGCATGACGGTCTCGGCGTCCTCGAGCCGACGGGACTCCCGCTGCTCCGCGGGAGTCGGGCCGGAGGGCGCCGGGACATACGCGGTGTCGATGCCCGTGGCTTCACCGATTCCGGACGCGTCCAGCTCGGTTTCGGTGAGGCGACGTCGTGTCCGCAGGCCCATCAGAAGCCCACCCGCCGGTCAGGGAGGCCCTGCCCCAGGGGCAGGGCGCCGGCGGCGAATCCGACGTCCTGGGCGCCCCACATACGCCGTAGCTCCAGGCCGGATGCGGCTGCGTCGGCCTGCATCTCGGCGCAGGCCGTCTCCAGCTCCTCCAGATCGGTCACGGTCACCGACAGCACCGCTGTCATCCGGACCACGCCCTGCCCAGCCGCGCGGGCGACATCCTGGCTGCGGGCGAGATCGACCTCGCGGCGCTCGTCCTCGCTCTCGTCCCGTCCGGTCTTGGCGCGCAGGTAGCGGGCAGAGGACCGCTTGCTCTTCTCGCGGGCCAGTTCCTGACGGGCGCGGCGGGGGCCGAGCGGCTCGTAGACCAGGCTCATGGATCGTCGTGCGTTGCGCCGGGGCCGCAGCAGCGGCTGGAGGAACGTCGCGTAGACGTGGGCCTTGGGCCAGGTGCGCACCTGATAGGTGACGGTCCACGCCCCGTCGTGCCGGTACGTGCCCCATCCGGTTTCCGCCGCCGCCGGTCCGGCCAGTGCGGGGTCGACGCCCTCTTCGACGCCTTCCCATCCGGGGTTCCGGGCGGCTGCGTTGGTTGTGGCGATCGCGACCTGGGCGTCGGGGTCGTACGCCGTGCGGATGCTCTGGGCGACCTTCCGGGGGGAGAGCCATTCCATGACCTGGAGGCTCGCGGTGCTCAGTGCTCCGCCCAGTGCGTGGATTTCCCTGACCAGGACGGCGGCAGCACCGACCTGACCGCCGCCGGCTCCTTTGATCGCGAGTCGGGCGCGGCCGGCGGACAGGGTCACTGACAGGTAGGTCTCGCGGTTGGTGGCCGCGGGCCCCGCGCCCTCCATCAGGTCCGCGAGGGCGCTCACCGCGGCAGGAGGCGCGTCAGGAGTGATGTGGTGAGCCGTCCATGACCGCAGGGCGGCGCCGTCGTCGGGCAGGCAGCGCTGGTGCACGGACAGCCGCACGACCGGAGAGTCCTCGGTGCAGAAGGTCCGCAGGAGGGCTGCCCAGGACGAGACCCGTGCAGCCTGCTTGTCGGTGTCCACCAGCGCGAGGCCCGGGAAGGAGACCCGGGACACCGCGGTGTACGTCCCGGCCACCGGGTCGTGCGCGACTCCCAGCAGACCGCCGAGGCCGTCCGGTGCCTCGAGGATCCGGAGCCTGGCCAAGGTGCCGGGCAGGTCCATCGGCTGCCGGCCGGTTCGGGCCGAGCGGGGGGCGAACGGCCCCGAGACGAAGACGTTCTGATTTCGCGCCACGGCGATCTGATGCCTCACTGCCAGCAGGATCCATTCATCGGCGCTCAGCCCGCTGACACGGCCGAACGCGAGCACGAGGAGCACCGCGGCCACCGGCACGCACGCACCGGCCGCGGCCCAGCTCGCGAGGTTGACGGGGATGAGCAGGAGCGTGCAGCCGAAGGCGACCAGGGCGAATCCGGGGCCGGAGAGGCGCCCCATGAAGCCTGACTTCTCCGACTGCCATCCGCTGTAGGTGACGGGTCGTGTCATGGGCTATCCCTGCGTCGGAGGGCTGGGAGGCTGCGCCGGAGGCGGCGGGATGTCCGTGCCTTCGGGCCGGGTTTCGGGTGGATGCCCCGAGCCGGCCGGTACGCGGCGCTGGGCGATGACGACGTGGCGGCCCCCTGCGGCACCGTGGTCGAGTCCTGCGTGACCGGCAGTGCTCGACATGCCGGACTCAAGGGTGTCCTTGCCTGCCGCCAGAAGCTGCAGGGGCAGTGCGACTGTTCCGAAGACCTTCGAGCCGAAGGACCGCCCGGCACCGTTCGCAGCGCTCCCGCCGACGCCACCGCCGGATACCGGGGTGGCGTTGGAACCGCTCGTCGACGTCTGGGCGGTGTCCTGCTCCAGGGCCTGGGTGTAAGCGCTGCCGCCGCCGACCGCGCCGGCTCCGCCCATCTCGGGGCGGTAGCCACCGCTCACCGACGCGGCGGACGACCCGACGGAGCTCATGAGGCCGGAGGCGATCGCGCTGCCCCCACCGACCGTGGAGAACGTCATGAACTTCGCCAGCACGGGCCATGCGAAGCAGGCCAGGATGAAGATGACCAGGCCCACGAACATGTTCTGCACGCCCTGCCCTTCGGCCATCGCGCCGAATCCGATGGCGAAGCACAGCACGATCATCGGCTTCATGAGGATCAGGGCGATCAGGGCGTTGCGTGCCTTCGGCCACCACTCCTGAGTGGAGTCCGAGAGCTGGCCGGCCAGAACGACGGGCATGGTCGCGACCAGGATCATGATGCCGGCCTGGCGCAGCAGCACTTCGAGCCACAGCGCGGCGATCGCGAGGATGCAGATGATGCCGACGACGATGACAACCCCGACCGCCGCGGCGGCCACCCCCTCGCCGGTGATGAGTGCGGTGCCGACTGTGGCGGCGCCTCCCCCGCCGGTGATGAGTCCTCCGAAGAGGGTGCCGAGCTGGTGCTGCATCGCCTCGGTCGCATCGGCCTCGCCGGATCCGCCGCCGTCGAAGGTGTAGTTGATGATCCAGGTGGACACCGCGTCCGACCAGGACAGAGCGGTCTGGGTGGCCAGCACGTACACGGAGGAGATCACTGCCCACTTCGCCAGGCCGATGACGGCGGTGGCGGCCGGCTCGCCCCGCTGGCTGACGGCGACCTTCCCGAACTGCAGGAGCAGGAGGAAGGTGGCGATCACCAGGGAGAGGGATGTCATGACGCCGGTGACCGAGTCGATCCCGGTCCTGGACAGGTCGATGGTCGACGAGGAATTGAAGATCTCCGCGAACTCCTCCAGCAGCCACACCACGGCTTTCCCGATGTAGCGGGCTGCCTCCTGCAAGGCGTCCGAAGCCAGCTCACTGATCTTCCCCGCCGCCCAGGTCACCGGGTTCTTCGCGTCCGGCGGGTATGTGTGCTGGCCGTCCCGCAGGCACTCCTGGAAGGTGCCGCCCTTCTCGACGCAGGCGGTGACTAACTTGTTCAGCTCTTCGAAGTTGCCCTGCTCCTGGTCGTAGGCCTTGCGCCATTTCTCGAGGCGGAGCTCCTCATACCGTTGGCGATCGGCTTCGCCGCAGTTCCTGGCCGCGTTGCCGTCCGCCCCCTCGCACTCGCCGATGGTGCCCGGCAGCTCACCGGCTTCGGCGGGCCTGCAGTCCCCGTCGGTGGCCCCGAAGTCCATGACGCACCAGTGGCCCTGGGTGTCGATGCCCGCGACGTCACCGCCCTTGGCCCATTCCTGCGGCGGCGGCTCGGGGGGCCCGTGATCGGCGTGCTTGCCGTCGTGATCGGCCGCTGCGACGGGGGCGGCGACCACGCCGCCGGCCATGCAGAACAGCAGGGCGAGCAAGAGGCACCGGACCCTGGCTGCCGGGGAGTGCTGCGAGTGCTCAGTCCTCATGCCTGACCTGGATCCACTGGTCCCGCCACGCAAAGGGCGAATCCGGGTCGTACGCGACGGGGAACGTGCGCTGCTTCACGTAGTTCGCCTCGTCGGTGATCTTCCACGCACCGGCCTGCCACTTCACGATGAGGTCCGTGGTGTCCCCCTTGACGGGGTTGTCGTCCGTGGCCTTGTCCGGAGTGGTCGCGTACCTGTCGAAGCTCAGCCAGATGTGGACGACGTCGCCGCGGGGAAGGTCGCCGGCGAGGCTGCGCATCCGCACGGCTTCCACCGTGGTCGTGAAGGTGATCCCCGCCGGTGTGCCTCCGGAGGCGGGGAGCCCCGCGCCCTCCCGGAGTGTGCGGACCTCGGAGATCTGCTTGTCGATGTACCCGGCCGCGTCCGGCGATGTCACGACTTCGAGCTGCTGGCGGGCCTTCTGGTCGTCCATCCAGGCGTACTCCTCCCAGAAGTGGACGACAGCGGAGATCGCGCCCCCGGGGCTGTGCGGGAAGCCGGTGCTGACGCCCCCCTTCTGTCCTGTGGGCGCGTTCAGCGACACCTTCTTGGCTCGCTCCGGCGTCATCTGCGCGCTGTCATCGTCCGAGGCGGAGCCGGACGGCTTCGCCTCACGGGTGGCCGTCGAACCGGCTGCCGGAGTACGGGAGTGGTCGTCGTCGAGCAGTGAGTACGCGGTGACGCCCCCGGCGCTCACCGCACCGACGACCAGCACGGCGAGCCCGGCAAGCAGGAACTTGGCCCGTCGGGCACTGCCTTCGTGGTTGTCCATGCCGGCGCCTCAGATCGACATGTTGTAGACCGCGAGCACGAGCGAGCTGGTCAGGCCGATGCCACCGGCGCCGCACAGGCTCCAGAGCACGGACTGCTTGCCCCTGGCCGCCAACTGCGCCCTTTCCGTGTTGTGGCCGACGGCAACCAGCAGCCAGCCGGTCAGGCCTCCGATCACCGCGGCGGCCAGGCCGAATCCCGCGGTCCAGTTCAGGACGGTCTGCACCTGGCTGTTCACCGCGGCGGGGAGAGCGGGCGCCGGTTTCGGCACGATCGGCAGATCTGCGGCCAGTACCTGCAGGCCCGGGTCGGTGGCAAGAGTGTGGACAGCGTCCATGAGCGTCATCGGGAACACCTCGTCAGGGCTCGGCTACGAATGGGAGACCACGGCAAGCGGCGCGGGTCGCGGTGCGTCCGGGAGCGGCGTGCCCCATGAGGCTCCGGCTGCCGCGAGGACTTCCTCGCTGAGCAGACGTGCCGCTTGCCGGGTACGTGAGCGCAGGCGGGCGACCGTGCGCAGCCCGTGAGCGCGGATGTGCGGGTCGTACGGAAGGTGGACGACCGCGGCAGTGCGTGCGGACAGCATCGCGGCGCCGGCCCGCGCGACAGCGGGAACGCGCCCGTCCGACTGCGCGACCAGGACCACCACGGTGCGCTGGAGCGGTATCCCGTCCGCGTGCAGTGCCATCACCGCCTGCTGGAGGGCCTGTACGCCGCCGGCGGTGGCGGAGGCGCACAGCACGGGAACCGCGTAGGGCAGCTCGTACCAGGACCGGGTCTGCCCGGTCTGCCCGGCGCACCGGGACTCGATGAGGTCGTGGGACACGGGGTGCGGGGTGTCGGCCACGACGCACTGCCAGCCGCCGATCGCGGCCAACTGCAGCCAGGCGGCCGGAGCGTGGGGCAGGGCGAGCGGAGGGCTGTGCCAGTCACGGCCGTCGGTCAGTACGTGCCAGCCGGGTCGTCCGGTACCGGGCCGTGCAGCCGCAGCATGCCGCACCTGGGAGCGGGTGAGCGGCCTGTCCGGCGGAAGTGCCGCCAAGCCGCCGGACTGCTGCCCAGCCGTCCACGACGGCCAGGGCGACGAGAGGCGTGGAGCAGTGTCGAGGACGACGGTGGTCGCGTCGGCCGCAGCCATTCGCTCCGCCAGCAGGTCCGACACGGTCGACCGGCCGCTGCCACCCGTAGCAGCCATTACCGGCACGACCAGACGGACCCCCGTGGAGAGCGCAATCGAAGGTAGGTCCCTTTTGCCCACGCTAACCCCCACCGGCTGCACCAATTATTCGCATACGCTAACACTTCCCTCCACCCTGCCATACCGGGCGACTTCGAGTGCCCGAATCCGGTCAGATGGAAGGTTTATCGGGGCGCTCAATGCTGGCTCCACCAAGCAATGATGGCATAGTGTCACATCCGGTTACCCGTCTGCATCCTGCTCGACGGCTTGAAGCGGACTGAGTATGCGGATTCGTTTCAGCAAATTTTAGTGCAGGCCAAGGGGGACTGTGCGCATCAAACGATGGTTGGCGGTGGCCGTCGGCGGGGCCGTCATGACCCCAGTGGCTCTGGGGGTGGGTGTCGTACTCCTCATCGCCGCCTTCGACGAGGACAGCGGAGCCGCGGGCGGAAGCCT
This sequence comes from Streptomyces sp. NPDC057428, assembly GCF_042803195.1. NCBI lineage: Bacteria > Bacillati > Actinomycetota > Actinomycetes > Kitasatosporales > Streptomycetaceae > Streptomyces > Streptomyces sp. NPDC057428. The sequence goes on along the minus strand of NZ_JBHVCT010000055.1, from coordinate 15,807 downwards.
CGGACCGACGGCCAGCAGTCTGCGTATCGGCCGGGGCGGTGTGCCGTCCCTGTACGCGTCGATGATCCTCAAGGCCGCCGCCGACTGCGACGCAGGACTTCAGCCTGCGGTGCTGGGGGCGCAGCTGAAGCAGGAATCGAACTTCAATCCGCGGGCTGAATCCCCTGGAGTGGGCGCCCAGGGCATCGCCCAGTTCATGCCGGGAACGTGGCCCACCTGGGCGACCGACGGAAACGGGAACGGCACCAGGAGCGTCTGGGAGCCCGCAGATGCCATCGCCGGTCAGGGGAAGTTCATGTGCAGCCTGATGCGGAAGGGCAAGGCGCACCCCCGATACGACGGATCACCGACGGAGCTGGCACTCGCCGGCTACAACGCGGGCTGGGGCAGAGTCGACGAGTACCGCGGTGTCCCTCCTGCGGACTTCGCCCAGGGCCAGACGTACCACTACGTCAGGAACATCATGGCGCTGGCGAAGCAGTTCACCGCCCCGGCAACGAGCGCCGACGTGCAACTGCCCGCCGGGTACACCCTGCCCGCCGGCGCACCCCGCGAGGTCCGCACCGCCGTCGCGTGGGCCCTCGAGCAGAAGGGCGGCTGGTACCGACTCGGCGGCGACTGCACCGACGCCCATGGTGCGGACTCCGCTCGCTGGTGCGACTGCTCGTCCCTGATGCAGCAGGCGTACAAGGCAGCCGGCATCAGCATCCCGCGGGTGACCTACGACCAGGCCGACATCGGCACGCATGTCAGCGTCGACAGGCCCAGGCCTGGGGACCTGGTCTTCAACCCCGGCAGCGACGGCTCCGATGCCCGCCCCGGGCACGTAGGCATGTACATCGGCGACAACATGGTCATCGAGGCTCCACGCACCGGGGTGCGGACTCGCGTCGTTTCGTACAGCAGCTGGCGCAACTCCACGAGTGCCGTCACCCGCGTCACCGAGGTCCGCCGGGTGGTGCAGTGGTGACGGGCGAGACCGAAGGACGGCAGATGCACACCGGGCACATTGGACACATCGGACACGAAGAGGTCTTCCACCCTTGGGGCACCGTCACCCCGGCCTTCTGGGGCGTCCGGCATGAGGCCGTCCCGCCGGAGCGGTCCGTGGCCCGCATCCCGCAGGTGCTGCGCGGACGGCTGACGGAAATCGCCGCGACGGCGGCCGCCGGCCGGCTCCAGGACGCCGCCTGGACGGCCTACCAGCTCGACGCCGAGGTCACCGGCGAGTACGGCCCGGAGCACCTCAACACGGTTCACATCCGGGAGATCCGCGCGCATCTGGCGTACCTGGCGAACGACCACGCGACCTCGCTCGGGTGGTACCTGCACACCGCCCGCCTGCGGGCCACGATCCAGGGGCCCGGTCACCCTGACACCGAGGAGGCCACCCGCCGGGTCTACAGCCTGTGGCGCACCGTCCCGGACGCCGACGCACCCGCGCTCGGCGCAGAACTCCTGGGCACGGTCACCGACATCCACGGGCCGGAGTCGGCAGTGGCCCGTCGGACCCGCAAGCGGCTTCGGGCCCTGACCGCTGCACGCGAGGCCAGAAGCATCACCTGAGTGTCTGACGACCGCTCCGTCCACAAGCGCTCCGTCATCCACAGGGGGTTGGGGCTCCTACTGGATGCGGTGCCACGATTCCCATCCGCTGCAACGCGCGACAGACCCTCAACGGACGCGCAACAGAAGGAAGAGGCCCTCATGAACACCGCGATGAACGCTCTGGACGCAGCTCTGGCATCGACGCATCCCGCCACGGTGCTGGCCGGAGCCTGGGACGCACTCGATCTCGGAGAGCGAGTGGCTGATGCCGTCACCTGGGACGAGGCGAGCGACGATGTCCTCGCCCTCACCGCCGCGCAGGAATGCTCGGCAGCCCGCTCCCTCCTGCCGGTTCCTGAGACCGGGCGCCCACTCCCCCTCGATGCGAACGAGATCCAGGCCGGCCCGGGCGGACTCGCTCCGTACGTCGCGCTCCTGGACAGGGCACATGGGGCGTTGGCCGGCCTCGCCGCCGAGGACGCCCAGTTGGGTCGAGCCGCCGAGCACGCGGCTACCGCCGCACGCTCGCTGGCCGCCGTCCGGGGGCTGTGATGGCTACGCTCGACGAGCTCTTCGACACGGCCGGGGCCCGGCTCCGGACGGCAGCAGCAGCTCCGTCATCCGACCGTCCTACCTCCGCCCGTCACCTCGACCAGTTCCTGTCGGCCCTGACCGAGCCCCTGGGCATGGGGGACGAGGACGCCCCCCAGTCGTCCGTCACGAGCGATCTCGTCTATCACCTCCGGAAGGCCAGTGATGCCCTGCAGTCCGCGCAGGGTCTGCTGCCCTCCCCCGGCGGCGGGCCGGCCGAGGGGCACCTCCTCGACGCCGCGGCCGCCGTCCACGCGGTGCGCGACGTCATCGAGAGCCACCGCGGACCCGACCGCGTACCGCTGACGGCGTACGCATACGCACTCACCACAGGCCCGGCCCATCACTACCTCACCCGTCGGTGCGCCGAACTCGCCTGGGGTGCGGCCGACGTAGCGTCCACGCTCGCCCAGGCCGCCCTGGACCCCTCCATCGCGGCAGCGTTCACGGACGTCCGCCGCTTCCTCTCCGAGGCGTCGGTCTTCGGCCGGGACGGGACCCGCGACGCGGACACCGCGATCGGCGCCCTCTCGCTGACACTGCCCGTCACCCCCGTACAGGCACACCCCACCGACAGGACACGGGACGTGCCGGCGAACCTTGCCGAGGACTGCGACCGCCTGTCCCGGGCGGCCTTCGAAACGCTGCACCACCGCTCCGATCACCGAATGAGCGGATCGGACCTCCAGCAACTGGCGCGCTGGACAGCGATGCAGCGACTCCTGTCCGGCCGGGTGCTGCTCAGGGTCGCCGACGAACTGCCTGACGAGGCTGCCGCCTCCCTGCGGGAGAGCGCGCAAGTGCTGCGTGGGTCGGCGCAGGCCTGGCAGAAGTCCGCGACAGCGTGGCACCGGATCGTGGACATCTCCGACCCGCGATCCCACCCGAAGCTGCCTGCGCCCAGTTACGAGATCGTGCGGCGCGGCGAGGTGGTACGCCTGCCACAGGTCGTCCCCCACCCGGCCACCTTGATCGCCCACACAGCGGCCGTCCGCGTCGGGCAGTTGCTGTACGGACCGCAGTGGCGGCCCGAGACCGCGACCCGCCCAGACCCGCGGGGAGGATCGGAGATCCTTGCCGACGCGCAGGGCGCCGGAGCTTTGGCCGCTGCCCTGTACCGGCTGCCCGCCGCCGGCTGGCAACTCGCTCTCGCTGCGCCGCAGGCCGTGAGCCTGGCTCGGGGCGGCCTCGTCACCGACGTTTTCGAGCACCAGGCACCCGGACCGGAGAACCACCGCTTCCGACCGGTCCACCCTCACCAGCTGGAAGCGCTGTCCCGCTCGTACAAGGCAGTCCTGCCGGCAGAGCAGGCGTCGGCGGTGTCGCTGCTGGACGTGGCAGCGCAGGCCGGAGTGCCAGTACCGCGCGCGCTGCTGGATGCCGCGGCGCACAGCACGCTGGCGGCAGCCGCGCAGGGTTGGGGACCGGCCCGGAGGGCAGCCGGGCCGGATCAGTCCGGGATCAGAGTGCAGCAGCGGCCGCAGGTGCGGCAGCGGCGGACGAGTCTGTAGCAGACTGTGCCGCTGCCGTACCCGGTCTGGCCCGTCAGTGCCTCAGCGCCGCGGTCACTGACCCGCAGACTGCGGATCAGTGACCGCGCACCTTCCGCTGTACGGCTGCCGGCATATGAAGGTTGTCTTGACCGCAACTCATCAACCTCCAGGATTGCTCGCTCGACCATCTGCGTCCTGGCTTCGTTGACAGGGGCTCCGGTTCAACTCTTGTGGTGGCACCACTGTGCGTGACAACTGACATTCCGTATAGCAGGCAGGGAATTGGCCCACCGCGCTACAGGCGATCAGTCCGGCTGCCGTCTCCCTTGAAGCCACAGGTATTGAAATAGAAGGGACGCAGGTGCTCCTCGAAGTCGACGTGAAGCCACTCGCACTTCGCGGCACGGGCTTCATTGGCCGCGGTTGCGACGAGCGCGGCTCTATCCAGGATGAAGGCATGAGCTCCGCCCGTCCCAGACCACGTTGACGAAGCCGATCAGAGAGCCGTCTTCCCGTGCACAGACCCAGCCGAGGCTGTGGCGCTCAACTCGTTCTCGTCAGTCGGTCTGAGCGACTGGGTGACCCAAAGCCGTCGGCGTGTACAGCGTTGAGGGAGACGTTGTCGAAGTCGCCCCGCCATTCATACGCGGCCTGCTCACCCAGTTCCACCCCGGCCTGGAACGCGTCCTGGGCCCCCGCCTCGACCACCAGGCCGTCACCTGGCTGCTGGAGCGCCGCGGGTCCCCCGCCGCACTGCGAGAGGCCGGCCGCCGCAGCCTCGTCGAACTCATCCGGCCCAAGGCGCCACGCATGGCCACCCGGCTGATCGACGAAGTCTTCGACGCGCTCGAAGAGCAGACCGTTATCGTGCCAGGGACCGGCACCCTCGGCATCGTCGTGCCCTCCCTGGCACGCTCGCTCGCCGCGGTCCACGAACAGCGCCGGGCCCTGGAAGCCCAGATCAACACCCTGCTGGAGGCGCACCCTCTTTCCCAGGTCCTGACCTCGATGCCCGGCGTAGGCGTCAGGACCGACGCAGTACTGCTGACCACCGTGCGACGGCACCAACTTCCCCACCGCCGCCCACCTCGCCTCCTACGCCGGTCTTGCACCGACAGCAAAGTCGTCGGGAACCTAGGTCCACGGCGAACAGCGAACACGCACCCCGAGGCAGACGACAAATGCGCGCCCGCCGCAAAACCCACACCCTCCTCCGCCTCGCCCACCAACGCATCAGCGTCCTGTTCGCCATGCTCCGCGACGGCACCTTCTACGAACCCCACATCCCCCTAGCGACGGCGGCATGAACCATGCCGCCAGGCAGATCAATTCAGGTCAGCGCGTTGTGCCGTCTGTCCACGCCGAGATATCTGCGGCAGCCCGCCGGACAGCTTCTTCCTGGTCCCGGGCGAGCTTCGCGCAGGTCGCTGCGACGTCCGGCACACCGTCCGGTCCCACGAGGGCGTCACACACCCCGGTCTGCAGCCAGTCAGCCTGGTTGTCGTCAGCCTCGGCAACCGCGAGAGCAATGAGCCGTACGGCGGCCACCGTCCCCACCCGGGCCAGGGCCTCTGCCGTCTGTCGAGTCACCGCCGTGTCCTCGACGTCCAGCAGTAGCCTCACCAGCGCTTCCGCAGCTTTAGGAGCATCAGCGAAGGAAGCGAGGTCGCGCCCGGCCCGAACACGTTGCCTCCACGAAGAAGACGACCCCTCAGCCAAGGCCGCCTCCAGCCCACTCATCATCTCTGGCACGACCAGACAGTCTCATGCCGCACAAAGAAGACCGAACCCCTGGGCAGCTTCTTTACGGCCAGGCGGATGATGGTGCCCTCGATGATGGGCAGTGCAGTGGCCCGTCGTGGTGCAGCCATGCGGCTCGGCGGGTCAGTCGCGGGTGCAGCCGGTCCCATGCCTGCGCGATCGCTTTCCCGTAGAGCCGGGTGTCCGTGGCCGTCGCGGCCTGCTCGATGCCCCAGGTTGCGGGGTCACCGAAGACGAACTCACCGCGTTGTCACCAAGGCAGGCGTGCTGTCGCCAGGGGCCACCGGTGGGTGAGTGCTGAGCAGAGTTCGGGACCGTGGTGCAGTCTCAGCTGTCCACCCCGGCTTCCCACTTACGCCGGCGCAGCGTGTGGTCGCTGAAGAGGTGTCGGCTCTGGTCGAGCAGTTCACCCACCTCCGCGTCGCCGCGCCGCCCGTCCGGCGACGGATGCCACCGCTGCACTGATTGCTTGGCCCAGGTGCGCAGCTTCATATCCGGGTCCTGGAACAGACCGACCGCCGCCCGTAGCGCCACGGTGCCGCCGCGCGCGTCGAGCAGCCGGAATGCGCCGACGCGGACGTGCCGCGGCCGATCGGTACTGGTGCGCTCCAATAGCCAGTCGGCGGGCAGTTCCCTGGCCGAGGGCAGCAGGGCGGCGGCGGTCTCGCGGACGACACCGGCGGCAGGGTCGTCGAGGAGCGGCCGCAGCTGCTCCGCATCCGCGCAGTCCAGTGCCCGCAGTCCTGCCACCGCTCGCGCTCGCACCCCGGCCGCCGGGTGCACGAGCAGCAGCCGCAAGAGTCCGACGTCCGCGCGGTTCCCGCACTCGGCCAGCCCGATGACCGCACCGGGCGGCAACGCGGGGTCGTCCGGTCTCGTGCACCGCTCCCGGTACCAGGCCGCCGGGTCAACACCCTGCTGTCGTACGACATACCGGGCGCAAGCACGCACGAGCGCGGAACGGTCGCTGAGAAACGGCTCCGCCTGCTCTGACCGCCCCGCCCGTCTCAGCGCGGTGACGCCGGCCGAACGGGTACGCGGGTTGCGTGCGGACAGCAGTGGAGGCAGCACACCCTCGTAGGCATCCTCATCCCCCAGAGCCGTGAGCGCCGCTGTGGCACACAGGTCCTGGACCACGGAATCCTGGTCCCCGGCGGCCGCGCGGGCCAGCTCAGCGGGATGGAGCAATTGGCCCTCGATGGCAAGCCGGTACGCGAACCGCCGGACGATGCGGTCGGGGTCAGCGAAGAGAACAGCGAGCTGCCCGTGGGATGCCTGGCGCAGAATCTGGCCGAGCACATCGACGCCGAAGGCACCTCTGTCGCGGCGGCCGACGCGGAGGATGAGCGGCGCGAGGTCGAGGGCAGAGCCCACGTTCAGGGTCTCACGCAGCAACCTTCGGGCGTGCTCGCGCACTGGGCCGACCCAATCGGCACAGCGGATCACGACCAACGGCAGCAGACCGGGGTATGGAACCGATTGACGCACCGCCTCCTGACGGATCCTCCCGTCCCGGTGGCAGAGGGCGAGTGCGAGCCGAGACTCGCCGAGCTGAGTCGGGTCGGCGGGCAGTGGGGCGGAGCGCTCCCACCCCGGCAGGAACTCCGGGCGGTGCCAGGCCACCTCACGCACTCCTGCGTCCAGCGCGAGCCAGTCAGCGGGGTCGGCGACATCAAGCGTGCTGTGGAGCGGCGTACCTCCCGCGAGCCGCGTCGCTGCCGCTGTCCCGTCTTCGATAGCCTCAAGCATTCCCGCCCCTCCAGCAGTCGTACCAGGTGATCGTAGGGGCGCGGTTCGCGTAGGGCGCGCGAAATATGGTCCGTGATCGCCAAGGGCCGCCGTTCGGCGCCCTGCCCACCAGAAAGCCGAACGCGGTGACATCGCCCCTGCTTCGCTTGCCGCTGGTGACGCGCCGCATCGGTGACAACCACCATGCTTTGTCCTACTGAAGCCGCAGGCCAGCGGACGCCGATGCGGTCATGGGAGCGGCGGCAAGACGCTGCCCGCCTCCGAGAGCTGCTGTGCCGCCCGGCAGCATCCGCTCCCGTCCGGCATCGCTTTGCGCTGGAGGGCCTTCCGTTCACAACCCGTCTGCGGGTAGTCGCCCCCCGTCAAAGGCCTCGGCGTGGACCGGTACGGGTCTGAGCTGTCGGCTGGTACGAGCGGCTGTTCTGCGCTGTGACACGGGCGCCCCGACTCTCCCGGGCCTTCTGGAGATCGGCGCGCGCCTGCATCTCGGATTCGTGGAGCCTGGGGTGCTGTTCCGCGATCCTGCCTCGCAGGGCCTGCTCGGCCCGTGCGTCGGCGGCAATGCTCCGGAACATGGCCGCGTTCTCCCGGGCCTTCGTCGCCTGCCCGTGTGCGTGGGAGAACCGTCGCTCGTCGCCGGTGTCGATCTGCTGGGCTCGAGCGGGCACGAGGGTTTCGCGCATCACCGTGAGCCGGGCCGCGAGGGTGCTGACGTCCGGCGCCCGGTGTTCCGTGGCACCCAGCACGGCAGCGTACGGACTCGTCCGCAGGATCTCCCACGCCGTCTCAACGGCCCGGGCTGCGGCGATCCGAGCCTCTGCGGCCTCCCGCCATCCCGCAGCGCGCTGTTCGACGGCCTGTTCCTTGAGCTTCAGATGCTCCTTGCGGGAGGTGCCCGCCAGGCGCAGCGCGAGCCGGCCCTTGTCGTCGGCGGCCGCCAGCCGGCGCAGGTGCTCATCCGCCCTCGCCGCGTGGGCGGCCGCGGCGGTTTCGCGGGCCTGCTCGGCACGCGCGATCACCAGTTGCTCGTCAGCCAGGTAGAGCAGCGGGTAGATGGGCGCGACCTCCCGCAGGCCCCGGCTCTCCCTGCGGGCCTTGTCCGTCGCGATCTGCTGCCGCAAGGCCCGCTCGGTCTCTGCGGCCTCGGCCGCCGTTTGATCCTCGCGTCGTGCTTCGACGGGGCTGGTGGCGATGAGCCGGTTGAGCTCCTGGTCGGTCCGGTCGCCGTACGGACGGCGGTCCCACGCCGGAACTCCTGCCGGCTCCCGCTCATCCTCTGTTCGTGCGAGCTGCTGCCTCCGCTCGTCGGTAAGCCGGTACTCGGGCGGCTGGTCGGCCCGCTGCCGCTCGTCGTGAGCGGTTGAGGTGAGCGCTCGTACGGCGCCCACGCTTCGAGTGCGGGTCGGCGGCGGTACGACGGCGGGGGCCGCCGGTTCCTCGAGCGGGTCGGAGACCATCGCATCGGGTCGCGACTGCCCCAGGAAGCGCGCGAAGGCATCGACGGCGCGCTCGAGGTGCTCCTTCTCCGTGCGGGCGGCACCGAGTCGTGCCCGGGTGTCCTCGCTCTCGATGACCGCGAGCGGCAGCCACAGGTGGTTCTCCCGCTTCCCCCGGGTCAGCCCCGGGTACGCGGCGAAAGCATTCGCACCGTGCCCGTACAGCAGGCTCGTGTCGCAGGTCATCCCCTGCGAGGCGGCGATCGTCATGGCGTAGCCCAGGGACAGGGCGCCGGAGGCGACCTGGTCGGGCGTCAGCCACGCGGACACGTGGGTGTCGTCCTGGCCGCGTACGCGGGTGCGCCAGGTGATCTCGATCCGCCCGTCCTCGGCGATCTCGCTGACGACGGCCCGGTACCTGTTCAGCAGGTCCGAGCCGTCACCGCGTCGGCTCCTGTGATCGTCGACGCGCACCCGCACGGCGTCCCCGGTGGCCAGGGTGAGCCGAGCCCCGCCGGGAAGGGCGTAGGTGTGTTCGTCGCCGAGTTCGCCGGCGGCGCGACGGATCTGCTGGGCACCGGCGTTGAGCGCGTCGACGTCCGCGTTACGGGCGGCGAGCACCACCAGCTCGTCGACGAGGTCGTGGGTGTCGGGCCATTGGCCGCGGCGCAGTTCGTCCCACACGGTGAGGATCTGCGAGCGGGCCTCGTCGGCGGTCCTGGTGGGGTGGATGCGGCCCCGGTCGGCGAGCAGGCGCAGGGGCTGGTCGTGGTCGCCGGTACGCCAGACCTCCAGCGCGTGCCGTTCGGCGGCGTCCTCCTGTCGGCGGTTCCCGTGCAGGGTGAGCCCGCCGACCAGCCGGTGGACCTCCCTGAACCAGCCGCCCGCCCCGATCGCCTGGAGCTGGACCGGGTCACCGATGCCGATGATCTGCGTATCGCTGCGGGCGGCCTCACGCATGAGGACGCCGGCGGACCGGTCGTCCACCATCGTCGCCTCGTCGATGACCAGGACGCCGACGCCGGTGAGGCCATTCCGGGTGCGGATCTGCTGCAGCCAGGCCGCGACCGTGCGCGCGGGGATACCTGACGTCCGGGTGAGGTTCTGGGCGGCAGCATCGCTCAGGCATGCTCCGGCATACGTGATGCCCGCGGCGTCCCACCCGATCCGGCACGCCTCCATCAGCGCGGACTTGCCTGCTCCGGTGACGCCGACGACGGTGTCGATGCCGTGCCCTCCGGTCAGCAGCCGGGTCACCGCCGCGTTCTGCTCGTGGGACAGCTCGAAGCCGACCGCGACCTGAAAGACGTCGACGGCGGCCGTAGCCTGGTCGGTGGTCAGCGCTGTGCGGGCTTCGCCGTGGCGGGCGAGTGCCTGGTCCCGTACGTAGTTCTCCGCGTCGAGGATGTCCTGGGTTGTGTAGCGGGCGGTCGACGTCATGACGGTGGAGCCGTAGTCCGGCACGCGGACCGCGTACCCGACGACGTCGAGGACGTCGTCGGCGAGCTCGTCCAGGCTGCCGACGCCGTCGACGTCTTCCAGTCCGTACCGCAGCGCGTTGCCGACCGCTGCGAGCAGTTGCGCGCGGCTGAACGTCCTCTCGCCGTGGGTGAGACCGGTCTCGGGCGCGAAGACGATCGCGGCGAGGTCGGCGGGCGGCGGGATCCGGGGGCCTGGGCCGCCGACGGTTGAGCCGCTGTCAGGACCGGGCGGTCCAGGGGCGGCGTACGCGACCATCGCGTCGACGTCGACCCCGGCGTGCAGGGCGCGCCGCCGCCAGCTCCCCCGCATGGCCGACGCGTCCCCGCGGTGCTTGGCGCGCAGGGTCTCGGCCGCCGCGCGGTCCCGCTCCTGACGCCCGGCCACGTCCCCGGCCAGGTCCACGATTCTGCCGTGGCGCCGCGAGAAGAGGTCGCGGACCGGCTCGGGGACTCCGTCCACCTCCCAGGCGCCGGTGCGCTCGGACTGCTGGCGGCGTACGCCGAACCGTTGGTGCGTGAGCGACCGGACGCGGGCCTTGAAGAACGCGTCGGCAGCGGCGGCGTGCCGGTGCAGGTCCTGGCCGGAGTTACCGATCGAGCGCCACGCGCCGTCCTCGCACAGGCCCATGTTGGCGATCGTCACGTGCAGGTGGAGGTGCGGGTCTCCAGGCATCCCGTCCCCCATCGGCCGCGCCGACCGGTGCTCCACCGACCAGGCCAGGAGCCCGCCGGTCGCGAGCCGGACCGGCTGCCCGTCCTCGGAGCCGACCGCGTACCCGATCCAGCGCTCCACCTCGCGAACCGTGTCCCGCGTCGCCTGGTGCACCAGGTCGCGGTACTCGCGCTCGTCCCCCTCCCCCATGAGCCCCGGCAGGACGCTGTCGCTCTTGGGGAGATCCAGCATCAGGTCCCAGCCTCGAACCCGGTCGTCGACCCGTTGGTCCGCGTGCTTCCGCGCCTCGGCCAGCTCGGTCTCCCCGTAGACCTCGTCGAGGGAGAGGCCGGCGGCGCGGGCGAGCTTGTGGAGGGTCGTCGCCTGCATCCGGTGCCGGTCGCCCTGGCGATGGACCATCCGCTGCTGCTGTGCCAAGACCTTCTGCTGCTTCGGCTTGCCCGCCAGCAGGTCGGCGGCCGCCACGCCCTTCTCCTCGGCGGCGGCCTCGATCGCCTCGACCAGGCGGGCGGTCGTGAGCTTCGCCTTCTCGTGCGCGCGGACCGACGTCTGTGTACGGATCAGCCTGGCGCCGGTCTCCGGATGGCACCCCGCCATAAGACGCCGGGCCGCCTCCTTGCCCTCCTCGTCCAGGACCGCGGCCGCGGTCAGACCGACCTCCGCAAGGCCACTGCCCATCCACACGAGAGCGGCGTCGCCCTCCTCCCCCGGCCCGTACTCCGGCGCCGGGTAGGCCACCTCGTGAACCGCAGAGTCGGACGCCGCGACCAAGCACCCGGCCTGCTCCTTCAACCGGTACTCGACCTGTTCGTCGTCGCGGATCGCTGTCACCCAGGCCATCGGCTGCCCCTCGTTCCCTACCGCCCGTCAGACGAGCTTGTGCGCTTGTGCGTTCCCGGTCTGCCGGAGTCTCCGTCAGGGGAACCCCCTTCGTGCTTCCTCCTAATTCGATCACGAGCGGGGAGGAACGAGCGGGGAGGACGTATGTCGTGCGCAGGGTTGATGTAAGTGGGATGCGCAGGGTTTTGACAGTGGTGGCGCAGGGCTTGTGTCAGTGGCTGGGTACGTGTCGCCGGCGAGTCGGAGGCTGTAGGACGTCGTTGCTGAGGGTGTCGACGCGGCCCGGTGCGGACGTCGTGCAGCCCTCGCTTGTCTGTGCGTCCCGGAATCGGGCGTCTCCGGGACGGCCGCCCCGTCGGCGCGGCCAGCACGCGGGAGGCGTCCCGAAACCGGCGGGTGCGACGGGGAAGAGCGACGGGTATGCGGGACGGTCGCCGCTCGGGTCCCACGAGGTCGGCAGCCCTCACTCCTTCGGTGCCCCGGTCCGGAGCCCGGCGCTGTTCGGGATCGACATCGACACCAGCGGGCTGTAGTGGCGGAACGGTCCGCAGCGCCTGGTGCCGGACATCGGGCGGTTCGTCATGCGGTGTCCCTCCCATTGGGCCCGTGCACGGCTCTGACCAGGTACGTAAGGCGCCGCGAGTGAGTAGGCGTACTCAGGTGGCCGGGCCAGGCAGCTTCGACACTGGCTCCAGGAAGTTCGGGGTCGGGAGTGGGGAACGTGATGGAACGGCGATGGTCGAAGCCTGAGATGTGGGTGCCCGGTGGATACCTGGTGCTGGTCGCCGCGATGGTGGTCTGGCTTGAGGTGGCCAGCCGGACCGGGCGCGACGTCGGCATGGGCGCCATCTGGCCCGTGCTGGCCACTGCGCCGATCAGCCTCCTGCTGCTGACCTCCTTCGGAGCCGCAGCGGCCTCCCGGGGGGCGGACTCGGCCACGGCGCCGATGGTGGAGCCTTCCTACGGCTCGCAGCCGCCAGCCCCGCTGCCCACAGACGTCTCCGCGGTGGGAGACCCGCTCCCCTCCGACTGGGTCCCGGACACGTCCGTGGCCGACAAGCCAGAGATGTGGGATGTCTTCGGCCTCTACATCCCGATCCTGGTCGGCGCCCTGATCAACGCCACGGCGATCTGGGCCCTGCTCCGCTGCTGGGCGCGGTGGCGGAGCGCGCGATCGGCGTCCTAGGCAAAGATGGGTGCTTTCGAGGGCCGGGGTCGGGACCGGAGCAACGAAGCCCAGCTGCGCCTCACATGATCTGGCCTGGCATGGCGCACTGACAAAACACTGCGCCGCGCTGACATCTACTCCGCGCACGACTACGACAAGAGAACGTCAGCGGGTGGCGACACGAAATGTCAGCTGACGTCGGCATGAGGTGTGCCAGTAGACGGCCGGGTCGGGCGGCTGGTGGGCAAGGCGGTCAAGGAACGGGGGCCTCGCCCGAGGCCCGTCGCGCAAGGGCACGTCACCGGTCTGCGGGCAGGTCCGGGACGCTGCCGCGCGGCTCGGTCACAGGCGGACGACGACCAGGGCGGTGTCGTCCGTGTTGCCACCCGGAGGGATCAGTTCCGCCAGCAGGGTGTCCGCGAGGGTGTCCGCATCCTCCTGTCCGTGACGGCCGAGGCAGTCGGCGAGCCGGTTCAGACCGGTGTCGATGTCCTCGTGGCGGCGTTCGATGAGGCCGTCGGTGTAGAGAACGAGGGTTGCGCCCTCGGAGAAGGCCGCCTCGGCCTGGATTCTCGGAACGTGCTCGAAGCGGGCGCCGAGCGGCGGGTCGGTGGCCCGGTCGAGGAACTCGACTGTCCCCCCGGCGTGCAGCAGGACGGGTGGGGGGTGGCCGGCGCTGCTGTAGGTCACGGTGCGGCTGTCGCAGTCGATCACCGTCTGCAGAGCGGTGGTGGACTCGGCGCCCTCCACCGAGCGGGCGTAGAGGCCGAGTGCGTCGAGGGCCGCCGCGGGGCCGTCGGCCACACGGACGGCTGCGCTGAGCGCACTGCGGAGCTGGCCCATGACGCCGGCGGCGCTCAGGCCGTGGCCGACGACGTCGCCCACCGCGACCGCGAAACAGCCGCCGGGCAGTTCGGCCAGGTCGTACCAGTCGCCGCACACGTTCAGCGACCCGACTGCGGGCTGGTAGCGCACAGCGCCACGGCGGCGGCCCAGCGGTCCGGGCGCGGGGAGCATCGCGGACTGCAGGCTCAGGGCGACCTCGCGTTCGCGGGCGTGGGCCCGGCGCAGCCGCTCGTTGACCTCCTGGAGCTCCCGGGCGCCGGTGTACAGCTCGGCCTCCAGGGCCCTGGTCCGGTCCCCGCCGAAGCGCCCGCCACGGGCGCGGAGCAGTTCGGTGACCTCCTCCACCCGGTGCAGCACCAGCGCCACCCGCCCGTCCGCGTCGACGACCGGGGCGTTGACCGGGCTCCAGTACCGCTCCTCCCACCGGCCGGGCCGGTCGGGGTCCTCGACGTCGTAACGCTGCAGCGCCATTGCGTCGCGCTCCCCGGTGGCCGCCACCCGCAGCAGCGACGCCTGGAGGTTGCGCGTGCCGGTAGCGGCGGGATCGTTGGGGTTGTCAGGGAACACATCGAACAGGTAGCGGCCGACGATCTGGCCACGGGTGCGCCCCGACACGCGCAGATACGCCTCGTTGACGTCTGCGTACACCAGGTCGGTGGTGAGCAGGGCCACCGCGGCCGGCAAGGCCTGGAAAACCGCCTCGTAGTCGATCCCGGAGTGCTTCACGACGCCCTTCGCCTCTTGTGCAACAGCGGTCCGGCGAAACCTGCCGCACCGGACACCCGCGGGATCCCGACGTGACAGCGGCCGAACGCCCACAGCGTGACCCAGCCCGGCAGCCCAGGGGCCCATTGCGCCATCGGCGGCATGTCACCTGCCGTCGGTCACCCCGGCGAGCTCAAGGACCTGCGTGCGGCGGCCGTCCGCGGCGCCGGGAGGTCCGGAGCATCGGTTCTCCCTGTGGCCTACAACCAAGCGCGGTCGTCAAAAGTCTTGATCTTCCGAGGAAGTCGCACGCTGCCCAGCACGATCAAGACCGAAGGAACGCATGAACCGACCCAGAGGAACGACGGTCGCCACCGCGAGCGCCGTCGTACTCGCCACCGCGGGCAGCCTGCTCCCGCGGCGGCCCCCGCGTCCGCCGCCGTGACCTGTGCGTCGCCCGTCTTCACGCGGACGTTCTACGCGAACACCACCTTCGCCGGGACCCCCGAGGCCACGGACTGCGACTCCGTGATCGACCAGAACTGGGGCACGGGCGCACCCGGTTACAAGGGCATACCCTCCAACCGGTGACCAGACAGCAGCCGTACTCGGGTCGCCTGCTGGTAGCCAGCACTACTCCCTCGCCCAAATACGTCTGGCCGTCATCACAGGCTGTGCTTCCCACAAGGAACCAGGAGTACATACATCCGTTTGTCAGGCACCTCTTGCATACTCTGCCTGCGTCGATCAGCTCTACTCATCGCGACAAGGTGTTCCGAGCTCCGCCTCGTGCCACGACCGGCGAGGTTTGCCCCATGGCAACCGCGGGCAGCCCCGCCCCGCCGTCACCCATCACCCGTCACCCCGTCGGTCCGCTCTCGTAAGAAGTCGGCGTGGCCGTTGTGCCGGGCGTACTCCTGGATCATCATCACGTAGGCCCAGCGCAGGCTGACGGTCACGCCGCGGGACGACGTGAAGGTGTCATCGAGCCCACGGTCGGCGGCCGCCGCGTCTGACGCCGTGACCTCTGCCCGGAACAGCCCGAAGTCCCGCTCCGCGCAAGCGGCACGGACCCCTTCGATCCCCTCGTCGCCGTCCGCGGGACCTGTGAAGACATCGCCGATCGGCTCGTCGGCCATCCTGCGTCGGAACCACCAGCGCTCCACCTCCGCCATATGACGGACCAGGCCGAGAAGGGTGAGGTCGGACGGCTCGACGGTCGTCCGCGCCAACTGGTCGCCGTTCAGCCCGCTGCACTTGGCCAGCAAGGTCTCGCGGTGCCACGTCAGCCATCCCTCCAACATCCGGCGCTCGTCCACGGTGGCCAAGCCGTCGATCCGTGTGGTGCGTTCAACCTTTGGCGCTGTCCACGTCATGGGCCCATAGTCCGCCGCTGCCGCGCCCGGGCACCAGCTTTTTTCGGCTCTCCTGCCGTATGTGTGGGTGTCCTGACCTGCCCTGATACGGGAAACACGCCGTCTCCTGTGATCCTTGAGGTGTCTGGACTCAAATTGGA
>NZ_JBHVCT010000054.1:0-46814 GCF_042803195.1 Streptomyces sp. NPDC057428 | reverse complement strand
CCTCTCACCAGCCGAATTCGAACAGCAACAACAGAGAGCACGTACACTCACACTCGCAGCATGAACCCCCGTGTCCACACTCCGGGGGACACCTCTGGCTCGACTGGCCCCTTCGCCTGCGTCTCTCGCCGGGCGGTGTCGCCCGGCCGAAGTCCTGTTGTCGCGGGCGTTCGGGCTGGTGCATGAGCCCGGCGTCGACCGCGCAGCCCGCATCCTACGAGATGCGCGGCAGGAATGAGTAGGCAAGGCTCCAAGAGCCGTCCCGTGATCCCTGGCGGGCGCACGACGACAGCGCGGCGCCTCGCCGCTTTGTCGGAACGCCCGAATACATCCAGTACGCGTGCGCCCCTCCGCCTTGCGATGAACCGCATCTGACGCCACGCGCCGATCCACCAGGAACTGCGGGACAGCCCTTGGTCCGGGTAATCGAGAAGGGGAACCGAGATGATCGTCAAGAAGCTGCACGAGGCCGGTCTGAAGAGCGAACACGCGTACGTGGCCGCTTTCGGCTCGATCGGGCTGTCGTTGGTTTCGTGGCTCGCGTCCAACAAGCAGGAGAACATCGAGCGTGCGGACCGCTGGGGCATCTTCGTAGGTGAATGGGCCCCCACGTTCTTCGCACTCGGACTCGCACTTGCCAATTACGAGAAGGAGGAGCTCCCGTTCGTGGAGGGTCACAAACACGGATAGCCCTCGCCCTGCATCGCCGGCGGTTCGGCCGGCGGTCCGGTCGATGCAGGTCCGGAGAGACGGCATGGAGTCGGGCGTCGCAGTCCAGGCATATGACGGTCCGCGGCGCCCGGCCATGCGGAAGCGTAGGAGAGCGGCCGTGAAGACCACTCTGCCGGCCGGCTGACGAGACCCTTTCTCTCCCAACCGCGAGCTCCCGTCAGCACCAGCCCAGTCCCCTCTCCCCTCGCAGTGGAAGACGACGGGGTGAGCACCCTTCACTCCCTGCGAACGAGGCACCACGGCGGTGATCGGTGTTTCCGTCGCGGGTGCGCCTCGCGCCTTGGGCAACCGGCCCCATACGTTGACGCAGGAGATCCGGGCAGCCCGATCCAGCCCGCACGGCCCGCCTTCCCGGCCACCCGACAGGCTCCCTGAGCGGCTATGGAAGATCTGTGTGACGCTGGAGGATGTGTGCGCGGGATCGCGTATCGACAGCGCTGTCGGACGGGCTCGCGCGCCGGCCGAATCCCGGCTCCGTCGAGGCACGGACCTCCCGGACGAGGAGACATCCCATGAACGTCACCCGGATCCACCGCTCCGTCTTCGCCGCATCAGCGGCAGTGGTCTTCTCCGCAGTGATGGGAATCGCTGCGCCCACGGCATCTGCCGACAACGGCACGCAGCCATTCGGCCCCGGCTGTTCGTCGCTACCCGCGGATGGCCAGGGCAGCCTTGCCGGCATGGCCAACGACCCGGTGGCCACCGCGGCATCCAACAACCCCGAACTGTCGACGCTGGCTGCGGCGGTGAAGGCGGCCGACCTGGGCGACACGCTGAACAACTCGAAGGACATCACGGTCTTCGCTCCGACCAACGCGGCGTTCGAGAAGATCCCGAAGGCGGACCTGGACGCTCTGCTGGCCGACAAGACCCAGCTGGCCAAGGTCCTCAAGTATCACGTCGTGGGCGAGAAGATCACCAAGAGCGACCTCGCGAAGGGCGACTTCAAGACCCTCGAGGGCAGCAACCTCACCACCTCAGGGTCGGGTGACTCCTTCACGGTGAACGACTCCGCGAAGATCGTCTGCGGCGGCATTCCCACCGCCAATGCCACGGTGGAGCTCATCGACACAGTCCTGATGCCTGAGTAGTTGGCAGGGAAGCAGGACCACCAGCACCCTGCCTTCGCACGGAGAGGGCAGGGTGCTGGGCCGCCCCCGGAGTGGTTGGTGTCGGCGCCTATCGGACCGCTCACCCCGCGACCATCCTGCCGTAGGCCGAGCACCGCACCCGTGTTGGCACGGCACATGGATGCCCGACACCCTGCCGCGAGGCCGGCCACGCAGTTGCGGCGCTCAGCCGGCGTCGCTCAGGCTCTTCAGGAACCGGGCCGCCACCGGTCCGGCGTCGGCGCCGCCCGAACCGCCGTCCTCCAGCATCACGCACCAGGCCAGGTCGCTGCCGCCCTGGTACCCGATCATCCAGGCGTGGGTGCGCGGCGGCTTCTCCTCGCCGAACTCGGCCGTACCAGTCTTGGCGTGCGGCTCCCCGGGGATCCCCGTCAGGGCGCTGCCCGCCCCGTACGTCACCGTCGCCCGCATCATGTCGCGCAGGGCGCCCGTCACCGACGGGTCGAGCTTCGCCGTCGCCTCGTGTTTCCTCTTCACGGCTTCGGGCACCAGCACCGGCTGCTTGAAGGTGCCCTCCTTGACCGTCGCCGCGATCGAAGCCATCACCAGGGGCGAGGCCTGCACCCGGGCCTGGCCGATGGTCGATGCCGCGAGGTCGTTGTCCGACGTGTTCACCGGCACCGAGCCGTCGTACGTCGTGTCACCGACGTCCCAGACTCCGCCGATCCCGAAGGCCGCAGCCGCGTCGTGCAGCGCGGAGCCACCGACCTTCGCACGGTGCCCGACGAACATGGTGTTGCAGGACTTAGCGAACGAGTCCTTGAAGGTCGAGCCGGCCGGCAGTGTGAACTGGTTCTGGTTCTCGAACCTCTGACCGTCGACGTGTGCGAACTTGGGGCACTCCACCACGTCCGACGGCTTCATCCCCGCCTTCAGTATCGCCGCCGCAGTGACCACCTTGAACGTCGACCCCGGCGGGTACTGCCCGGCCAGTGCCCGGTTCAGCCCGCCCGCGGGGCGGTTCGAGACGGCCAGGATGTTTCCCGTCGACGGCTCCACGGCGATCAGCGCCGCGTTCACCTTCAGTCCCTCCATGGCGGCTGCCGCCGCTCCCTGGACCTTCGGGTCGATGGTCGTCCTCACCGGCTTGCCCGGCTCGGCCGAGCTCTTGGTCAGGGAGGCCTCCGCCTGGCCCGACTGCCGGTCGGCGATCACCACCTCACTGGTGGCCGCGCCCCCGCCGCCCCGCAACTGCTTGTCGTAGCGTGCCTCGAGCCCGAACACGCCCTTTCCCTGTTCGTCCACCGAGCCGCGTAAGGAGGCCGCCTGCAGGTCGTCGCCATTGGTGTCGAGCACGGCGGCCCGCTCGGCCACCGTCTTCAGGGCGAGCGTCTGACCGGGCTTCAGCCGGGGGTGGATCATCGGGGAGGCGAACTCCACGGTCCACTGGCCCGCTTTCCTGACCAGCGTCGCCTCGGATTCGTAGGTGAACCTGCCGACGGCCGGGATGCTGAACCGCGCGGTGTACGGGACGGTCACCTCGCCCTTGTCGTTCTTCTCGCCGTCCCCCGCCGCCAGCGTTGATTTCGTCGGTTTCAGGTTGGTCATCACCGAGGTCAGCAGGGATTCCGCGTTCTCAGGGGAGTCGGACAGCGCCGCGGCCTTCGCCGCCTCCCCGGCGCCCCACGCGTCCAGGAACGACTGCAGCCGTTCGGTGGCGGCGCTCACCTCGGGGTCCTGCCCCGCCCCGTCCCCGAACCACGCCCGGTACCCCCACCAGCCCGCGCCCGCCGCCAGGACGACCGCCACCGCCACGCCCAGGACCGGTGCTCCGCGTGGTCGGCGACGACCCGCGCGGTCGTGACTCGCCATCTGCTGCAACGTGGGGTCCGACACTTGGCGCTCTCTCCTCGTCTGCTGCGGATACCTCTCCCGCGACCGGCCCGCTCCGGTCACCTGTCCGACACGCTAACCGCTGTCCCCGGGCCCCGGGCCACCCCGGAGAGCGGCGGGAGAGTGAGAGGAGAGCGGCCCCCGAGCGGGCAGCACGACAGCGGGCCGGTGGCCGCCCCGCACCGTCGCGGAACGCCGCCGGCCCTCCGGC
Source organism: Streptomyces sp. NPDC057428 (assembly GCF_042803195.1). NCBI lineage: Bacteria > Bacillati > Actinomycetota > Actinomycetes > Kitasatosporales > Streptomycetaceae > Streptomyces > Streptomyces sp. NPDC057428. Next base: position 42,908 of record NZ_JBHVCT010000054.1, on the reverse strand, counting down.
AGTGAAGGAATCCGGTCAGGCGCGGGGGGTGAAGGCGACCACGTCGCCCGCGCGCTCACCCCCGGAGAGCTGTCCGAACCGGTCGGTGCGGATGTAGACGCGGTGCAGCCACCGGTCCGCCCCGTCCCAGCGCGGTGTGAACGGCGTACGGGCGTGCGTCGTACGGAAGTTGTCGACGATCAGGACGTCACCGGGGATCAGGTGCACGGCCTCGGTGACCTCGTCCAGTGCCTTGGAGAGCGACTCCACGGCCTCGACGTCCCGGGGGTCCTCCGGGGCCAGCAGCTCCCTGTCGTAACCCAGCAGCGGGTCGGCCGCATCGCCGTAGAGCGCCTTCACCTGGGCTATCGCACCCGGGTCCTCGACGCCGCCGCGGAACGCCACGTCCACGCAGCAGGGCACCTTGCGGTCGAAGAGGTGGTTGCGGAAGCCCTCCGGCACCAGACGCAGTGCCTTGCGGACCGAGCCCACCAGGGTCGCGGCCCTGCGCTCGTGGTCGGCCCGGGAGCAGGCCAGCATCACGTAGTTGGGCTGGAGCTGGTGGTACGCCATCTCCGTGTGGAATTCCAGCAGGGTCTCGGAGGTCTCCGAGGACAGGTGGTGCGCGCCGGGGGAGGGATACACGTCGTGGTAGACGGTGCCGCTGCGCAGTTCCTGGTAACCGGTGTGCAGGCCGAGCCGGCGGCCGACGACGCCGAGCATCGCCTCCATCGTGAGCAGCGGGCGCTCCACCGGGGCGGGGGTCGACTCGGGGGTACGGGGCAGCTGTTCCTCGGGCTCCACGGGCAGTCCGCGCAGCAGGAGGTAACCGTCTTCGTTGCCCGACACGTTGAAGGCGTCGAGCGCTTCGGCGAGAGGGGCCGGGAGGTCGCGGGACGCCGCCTTGGCGGCCTCCAGGAAGGCAGGGAGGTCCGCGCGCGGCACCGCCGGCAGGCGCGAGGCCAGTTCCAGGAGTTCGTCGCGGAGTTCGGAGCAGTCGATGACGGTCACGCGTCGTTCCTTTCTTTGATGTGAGCGCGGGCGTACTGGTAGAGCAGCTCCGCGCCTATCTCGGTCGCCAGGACGGACGTGATCCCGGCGTGGTCGTAGAGGGGCGAGACCTCCATGACGTCGAAGCCGACCGGCCGCAGCTCACCCACGCAGCGCAGCAGGGCGAGGACCTCGCGGGAGGAGAGCCCGCCGGGTGCGGGGGTCCCGGTGCCGGGGGCGAAGGCCGGGTCGGCCACGTCGACGTCGACGGACACGTAGACGGGGCGGTCGCCGACGAGCTCCTTGACGAGGGCGTGGGTCCCGGCGACACCCGTCTCCACGAACTCGTCGGTGGTGACGACACGCACCCCCTTGCCGCGGGCGTAGTCCAGTGAGTCGGGCTGGGGGTTGTGGCCCCGGATGCCGATCTGCACCGTGCGCGCGGGGTCGATGAGGCCTTCGTCGATGCCGTGCCGGAACGGGGTCCCGTGGTGGAACTCTCCACCGTAGAAGGCCGGGTTGGTGTCCGAGTGCGCGTCAAGGTGGACCACGGCGACGGGGCCGTGCTGCTCGGACACGGCACGCAGGGCGGCGAGCGTGAGCGAGTGGTCGCCGCCGAGCATCAGGAATGCGGCGTTGTCCTGGAGGAGGCCGCGCAGATGGCGGTGGGCCGTCTCCATCGCGATGTGCATGTTGAACGGGGTCAGGTCGATGTCCCCGCCGTCCACGCAGTCGATGAGTTCGAAGGTGCCCGGTCCCCGGTCGATCCCGACCCCGTGGATCAGGCCCGACTCGTTGCGGATGGCGCGCGGGCCGAAGCGGGCCCCCGGCCGGTAGCTGGTGCCCCCGTCGTAGGGCGCCCCGATCACGACGACGTCGCGGCCGGTGGGCCGGGGGTCGTGCGGCAGGCGCATGAAGGTGGGGATCTGCGCGTAACGGGGCGAGATCGTGGTGTCGACACGTTCCACGAGTCATCCCTCCTGTCGGATGGGCCGCGGGCGGCCGGTGCGGAGTAGGGCGCGGTTCACTCGGTCTCCTTCAGCCGTGCGGCCACCTGGTGGACGGTGTCGGCGGTGCTCACCTCGGCGGGCGACAGCCCCTCGACGACCACCCGGTCGAAGATCTCCCGGACCACCAGCGACTTCGCCCGGTGGACGTCCGCCTCGGGCACTCCGGCGTCGATCAGCAGGAGGCTGAAGGAGGACGTCGTCCCGGAGCCCTCGTGCACGCCCAGCTTCGGCCGGGTGACCGTCTCGTGCGGGAGCAGGGGGCTCATCGCCTCGCGCAGGACCCATTTGTCGCGGCCGTGGCGTCGTTTGAGGCCGGCCTCCAGCGACACGAGCAGGTCCAGGACGTCGCGGTCCCAGTACGGGTGGGTCGACCAGTGGCCCTGGATGCCGGAGAGTACCGGCGTCATCTCGTTGAGGCCGTCGAAGGTGGCCATGTCGAACGCCACCGCCGTGTCCAGCTGCGGCAGCCTGTCCTCGCGGTGCATGCCGGCGAGCGGGATGTCCGCGCCGTATCCGGTGAGGATGCGGCGGGCGGGCCCGTCGAGCGCCCGGTACAGGGCGGTGAGCGGCAGCAGGTACTCGATGATGTCCGGGTCGACGGACTCGGACGCCCAGATCGCGTACGGGAGCTGGCCGAGCAGGTCCGCCGTGGGGACCGTGATCTCCCGGTGCGTGGAGCCGAGATGGGTGGCGACCACGCGCGCCTCGGTGAACTCGTCCGAGGCGTCGGTGCCCATGGACAGGGTTTCCAGGGGGCCATCGGTGTGTGCGGCCGCCAGTGCGGCGACGCCCGAGGAATCGATTCCTCCGGAGAGCACCACCAGGGGCGCGGTGCTGCCGGTGCGGGCCCGGACGGCTCGCCCCAGCGTCTCGCGCACGGCGGCGGTCGCGTCGGCCTCGGAGAGGATCCGCCGGGACACCGGCGGGGTCCAGGTCCGCGAGGGCGCGGCCGTGCCGGTGCGGACGTCGAGGTCCAGGACCGTGCCGGCGGGGACCTGGTGGACCCCCGGCACCCGGCGTATCCGGCGTGCGTCGGCGACGGGCCGGCCGGACAGCGGGGCCTGGGCCGTCGCCGGGACGAGGGCCTTGATCTCGGTGGCGGCCAGGACACGGCCCGGCGCCGGAAGGGTGTAGAGGGGGACGGAGCCCGCGTGGTCGGTGGCCAGGAGCACCCGGCCGTCCAGCGCCGCGGCCGCCGCGAACCGGCCGTTGAGCAGCCGGAAGGCGTGCAGGTCGTAGACGCCCAGCAGGCCGAGCACCAGCGCCGCGTCCGTGCGGGCGTCGGCGCCGGACGGGAGGAGGGGGAGCAGTTCCTCCCGGTTGTAGAGCTCGCCGGCCAGGACGAGGGCCGTGTCGCCGGAGCGGGCCACGGCGTCCCCGGCCGAACCCGAGTGCACGAGCACGGCGTTCAGGGTCTGGGAGCGGAGGGCCTCGGCCACGGTCTCGTGGGGGCCCCGGGTGGCGAAGACGGGCCGGGGGGCCCGGCCCCCGCCCTGCTGGGCGGAGACCAGGAACCCCGTGGCGGCGGGGAATGTGTGCGCCATGATCAGATGCTCAGGGCACCGAAGCCGCCGGAGGTGAAGTCGTAGTTCACCGGGACCTCGATCAGGAACGGGCGGCCGAGCCCCGCCCCCTTGCGCAGAGCGGCGAGCAGGTCCTCGCGGGAGTTGGCCCTGACGGCCTCGACGCCGTTGGCGCGGGCGAGCTCGGTGAAGTCGACACCGGTGAACTTGACGGCCGGGTCGTGGGAGCGCTGGTGGCCGAGGTTCTGGTAGAGCTCGATCAGCCCGTTGGTGTCGTTGTTGACGACGACCGTCACGATGGGCAGGTTGAGCCGCGCGATCGTCTCCAGGTCGGCGCTGTTGGAGTGGAAACCGCCGTCGCCCGCGATGAGGAAGGTCGGCTGGCCGGGGCGGGCCATCTGGGCGCCGATGGCCGCGGGGATGCCGTAGCCGAAGCTGGAGCAGCCGGCCGAGGTGAGGAAGCCGAAGGGCTGGTCGGCACGGGCGAAGAGCACCCCGTAGTGCCGGAAGAAGCCGATGTCGGAGACGATCGTCCCCTCACCGGCGGCGGCGGTCTCCTCCATCACCGTGTTCATGGAGTCCATCACCTGGTGGACCCGCATGCCGTCCTCGTACTCGGTGGGGTCGGCCAGGAACTCGGCGATGCGCTCGCGCAGCGGGGTGATGTCGTGCGGGGTCTTCTTCGCGAGGTCGGCGGTCGCGGCGTCCAGGTGCTCGACGAAGGCCAGCACGTCGGTGACGACGTCGACGTCCGGACGGTAGACGCGGGGGATCGGGTTGACGGTCGGGGAGACGCGCACGGTCTTCTTCTCGCCGCCGCGGGCCCACATCGAGGGGCGCAGGTCCTCGGCGTAGTCGTAGCCGAGGGTCACGACGACGTCGGCCGGGCCGAAGAGGGTCTCCAGGGCGGGGAAGGACAGGATGCCGTCCATGTAACCGGTGACGGCACCGTAGTTGAGGTGGTGCCCGTGCGGCAGGACGCCCTTGGCGATGTACGTCGTGATGACCGGGACGTCCAGGCGCTCGGCCAGGGCCCGGATCGCGGGCACCGCGCCGGAGCGGATGGCCGCGGCGCCGACGACGAAGACCGGGTGCTCCGCACCGGAGACCAGCGCGGCCGCCTCGTCGGCGGTGGCCTCCCAGCCGGCCTGAACGGCGCCGGTGGGCTTGGCCGGGGTGTGCGCGGCGGGGTGGACGACCGAGGCGTCGATGTCGGCGCCGAGCAGGTCGACGGGCACCGAGATGAAGCTGGGTCCCACGGGCTCGGTCATCGCCGCGGCGACGGCTGAGTCCACCAGGTCGGTGATCTCGTCGGGGCGCTGGAGCTCGACCGCGTACTTCGTCATGGGGCGCATGACGGAGACCGAGTCCAGGCACTGGTGCGTGTCGTTCGGGAAGATGTCGTGCGACTCGGACTGGGCGGCCAGTGCGATGACGGGCGAGCGGTCCAGGATCGAGGTGGCCACACCCGTGGCGAGGTTCGTCATGCCGGGGCCGAGCGTGGCCCAGCAGGCCTGCGGCCGGCCGGTGATGCGGGCCAGGACGTCGGCGGCGACGCCGGCGGTGAACTCGTGCCGGGTGAGGACGAAGTCGATCCCCGGCGCCTCGTCGAAGAGGATGGAGGCGGCCTCACGGCCGACGACACCGAACACCGTCTCCACGCCGTGCTCGTTCAGACGCTTGAGCAGCGCGTGTGCGGCCGTCGGGTTGTTGCTGGGCTTGGTCGATACACGGGACATGCGGCGTCGTCTCCAGGATGTCGACGGGATGCGGAATGCCGTCACCGTGCCGGTGGCCTCTCTCCACCTCCTCTCCAGTGCCTATCCGACCGCGCTGTAGTGCGCTTCGAGGTGCCCCGCGGCCGGTTCCCGCCCTGTGCACCCGCCTCCTGTGATAGATGAATAGGCATACAGTTGAACGCATAAAGAAACCGCTGACGGAAGAAGGAGATCATGACCGGTACGACGACCCGGGGCCCCGCGGGTTTCGTGGTGCACACCGCTCCGGTGGGACTCTCGGGCGATGGGCGGGACGACTTCACCGTGCTGGCGTCGACCGTGGCGACGCAGGTCAGCGCGGTGTTCACCAAGTCACGCTTCTCCGGCCCGAGCGTGGTGCTCAGCCGCGCCGCGGCGGCCGACGGGCAGGCGCGCGGGGTGGTCGTCATCGCCCGTAACGCCAACGTCGCCACCGGCCCCGAGGGTGACAGCAACGCTCGTGAGGTGCGTGACTCCGTGGCCGCCGCAACCGGGCTCCCGGAGGACGAGCTGCTGATCGCCTCCACCGGCGTCATCGGCCTCCAGTACCCCATGGAACAGATCCGCGATCACATCAAGACGCTTTCCTGGCCCTTTCCCGAGGGCGGTTTCGACCGGGCGGCGCGGGCCATCATGACGACCGACACCCGGCCCAAGGAGGTCAGGGTGCGGTGCGGCGAGGCGACACTCGTCGGCATCGCCAAGGGTGTGGGGATGCTGGAGCCGGACATGGCGACCCTGCTGACCTTCTTCGCCACCGACGCCAGGCTGCCCCGGGACGTGCAGGACCGGGTCTTCCGCAGTGTCATGGACCGGACGTTCAACGCCGTCTCGATCGACACCGACACATCGACCAGTGACACGGCGGTGCTGTTCGCCAACGGCCTGGCCGGCGACGTGGATCCGGTGGAGTTCGAGGAGGCCCTGCACGAGGTGGCGCTGGCCCTGGTGAAGAACATCGCCTCGGACGGCGAGGGGGCGAGCAAGCTCATCGAGGTGCGGGTCACCGGGGCGCGGGACACCGCACAGGCCAAGCGGGTCGGCAAGACCGTCGTCAACTCACCGCTGGTCAAGACCGCGGTGCACGGCAGCGACCCCAACTGGGGCCGGGTGACGATGGCGATCGGCAAGTGCACCGACGACACCGACATCCTCCAGGAGAAGGTCACCGTCCAGTTCGGCGGGACCCTGGTCTATCCGCAGCGTGCGGACGGCCCCGGCGACGCCGAACTGCGGGCGGCCGTCGCCGAGCACATGCGCGGTGACGAGGTGGTGATCGGCATCGGACTGGGCATCGGGGATGGCGAGTTCACCGTCTACGGCTGCGACCTGACGGAGGGGTACGTGCGTCTGAACTCCGAGTACACGACCTGACCCAGGGGCCGGGACCCGGACGCGGCACCCGATCCGCCACGCCCGGACGCCGCTGACTCAAATGTGCCGCCTCGTCCGCATCGCTCCGTAGTGTGACGTGTGATCAGCACAACGTGAACGAGGTGGCGCATGGGTCAGTCGCGAAGGTCGGTTCTGCAGGGCGCGTTCGGTGCCGGGGCGGCGGGGCTGCTGGTCGGCGGCGCGGCCCCCGTGCCGGCAGCGCAGCAGCGCCGGGTGCCCAAGGGCACCGATCTCGGGCTGCGCTGGCTGGGCGTCGCCGGATGGGAGCTGTCCTTCGCGGGCCGCAGCGTGCTCTTCGACCCGTATCTGAGTCGGATGCCCTACGCGGGCGAGGGTGGCGCACTCGATCCGACGCTGCCCCTGCGCCTGGATCCCGACGCGGTGGAGCACGTGGCGGAGAAGGAGCTGACCGGGGCGCCGGAGCTGATCCTGGTCAGCCACGGTCACTTCGACCATCTCGCCGACGTCCCGCACCTGCTGTCCCGGCCGGGGTGGGCCGGCCGGCGTGTCCGGACACTCTGCGACACCACGTCGCGCCATCTGCTGGCCGCGATGGGCACCCCCGCGCACCGCATGGCGGACGTGGTGGCGGTGGACGGGGGCGACCACCTCCAGTTCGACGGCTACAGCGTGGAGGTGTTCCGCAGTCTGCACAGCAGGCAGGACGACTACACCTCCTTCGCTCCCGGGGAGCGGGACGCCGTTCCACTGCGGCCCCGGACCCTCGGCGACATGGTGGAAGGACGGACGCTGGCCTTCCAGGTGTCCCTCGAGGGGGGTCCGTCCGTGCTGCTGACGGGCACCAGCAACGTTGCCGAGCGCGAAGTGGCGGGCGCGCGGCCGGACATCGCGGTGATCGGCATGAGTGGTCACGCGGCCGTCCACGGATACCCGGACCGGTTGCTTGCCGCACTGGGGTCACCCCCGGTGCTCCTGCCCTGCCATCACGACGACATGGTGACCCCGCTGGGCGATGCGGGAATCTCGCGTACGTCGTCCCCCGACGCGGTGACGGCGCTCGCGCGTGCGGCCGAGCGCCGGGCGCCCGGCGCCGGCACGCGTGTGCTGGCCCCCCGGCATCTGGAGCTGCTCGACGTCACCGGAAGTGCGTGAGCCCGGCCGCATCGGCGGTGGGTTCCACTGTATTGCGCCGCTTTTGAGGGCCCGTTTCAGCCGCGTAGATGCCAGATCCTGGTATCCGGCCACCGGATTCCGGTGCACCCGCCCGTTCGCACGATCGAAGCGGCGTACGGTTTCTGCCATCACTGGTGTAGACCGGTGAAGCTGCCGCTCCGCGTCCGGATCGGTGCGCTGGGTAACAATACGCTCCATGCCGAGTCCTCATCTTCTTCGCATCGGACGCACGTCTTCCGCAGGGGCGTGACGTTCCGGGGGTTGTCACCGGCCGCGTGTGCCGGTCGGTGCCGGCCGATGGTCACTCCGTGCCATCCGTGATCATGGATGCCCGGCCACCCGCCCCCGCAGCCGTTATCCGCGATCTTCCCGTGTCCTCATTTTGTCTCGCATCGGTACGACAGTTTTCAGCCGTGCCCATCCGGGCCTCGTTGACGCCGTCCGGATGGCTTATTACTGTCCCGAATCGATGAGGTAGAAGGCCTGCTACGCGCGTAGTGGCCGCAGCCACGACCACTGCATTCGCTCCATCGACCAGCGCATCCAAAGACATCGCGTGCGAAAATCCAGCAGTTCATGGCAGGGGAATTAGGTCATGGACAGGCAGAACGGGAGACCCCTATGGCCGGCGTGCAGATTCGCATACTGGGTCCGATCTCCATGCTTTCCCGGAACATGCCGGTCCCGCTCGCCGGACAACGGCAGCTCCGGGTGCTCACGGCCCTCGCACTTGTATCGGGGAGGGCGGTCAGCACGCCCGAACTCATCACCCACCTCTGGGGTGAGCGTCCACCGCGGACCGCCCCTGGCCAGCTCCAGACCAGTGTGTGGATGATCCGCCGCGCGCTGGCCGCGGTCGGTGCGCCGCAGGACACCGTCCTGTCGACTGCTTCCGGATACCAGCTGGATGCGGCACTCTGCGAGATCGACAGCGACATTTTCAGGCGTAACGTCGCCACGGCGAAGAAGATGGTACGTGCCGACCTCAAGGAAGAGGCGCTCGACCTGCTCAAGGAGGCGCTCGCCCTATGGCGGGGGCCGGCCCTGGCCACGATTTCGAGCAGTGCGCTGCAGACCCGCGCGGCCAGACTGGAAGAAGAACGCGTCGCCGCACTTCAACAGCGCATTTGCCTGGAGATAACGCTGGGTCAATACGAGGAGGCCATCGGTGAACTCACCGACCTCATCGCCCTCCACCCTTTGCGTGAAGAGCCATACGCGCATTTGATGCAGGCCCTCTACCTCTCCGGGCGGCAGGCCGACGCGCTTGCCGTGTTCCGGAGGGCCCGGAACACCCTGACCGATGAGCTGGGCATCTACCCCGGCCCCAGACTGACCACCCTGGAGCGGGCGATCCTCCGTCAGGACGCCGACATGCTCGCGGCGGTTCCCGGCATGGCCCGCCGCTGACCCGCATCAGACCGCACGCCGCCGCGCCACCCGCCATCCGGGCAGGGGGCGCGGCGGCGTGTCAGGTGCCGAGGACCGCCAGTGCGAGAACCGCCCCGCCTCCCAGGACGACCACCTGCACCACTGCGGCGACCCAGGCCCGTACGGCGAATGCGATCCCACCCGATACCAGCAGGGCCACCAGGCACACCAGCGCGGCCCGGGAGGCTTCACGGCCGGCGGCGACCCGGTCCGGACTGCCCGTCAGCCCGCCGGAGACGACGACCCCGAAGAGCAGTACCACCAGCAGTACGGCGTCCAGCAGGAGCAGCAGCAGGGCTGCCCCCATGTCGCCGCGGCGGGACACCCGCCTCATCGCCCACCTCCGGTCCTGGGTGCCCTCCCCGCACCGCGCGGGGAGGGCACAAGGGATGTCGTGGGTCAGAGACCCATGCCCTGCATCGTCCGTTCCAGGGAGTCCGCGTACAGCCGGGCTCCTCCGACCTTCGGGTGGAACGACTGGGCGGACGCACCGAGTTGCAGGATCGGCCAGTCGATCGCGGGCTCGTCGCTCTCCACCAGGTCCAGCACGATCCCGTGGACCTGCTCGGGGTCACCGCACACGGCCTTGCCCGCGAAGTTCTGCGCGGGGTTGGAGTACCAGGCCTTGGTGCCGGCGGCCTTGGCGTCGTCCACGGCGCCCTGCATCTCGGTGGCGAGGGTGCCCGCCATGCCGTTCAGCCAGGGAGCCTCCTCGGTCCCGATGCCCGGGATGCACGACCCCGACCGCTCCAGAAGGGGCGGGTACCCCATCAGCACGATCTTGGCGTTGGGCGCCTTCGCCTGGATCTTCTTCAGCGCGTCGGTGATGGCCGGCCGCACCCGCTCCTTGGCGAGGCGTTCTGCCGCCACGCCGATGTCCAGCCCCTGGTACGCGGCGTCGTCGACCCGGGAGTCGTCGTCGTCGAACTTCTGGTTCTGGCACAGCGTCGGCCAGCCCACACCGCCGAAGATGCACTTCTGGATGATGTAGGCGAACCGGGCGTCGTTACCACCGATCGAGATGGTCACCAGCGTGGTGTTCTGGTCGAGGTAGCCCTTGGACAGCTGAGGCAGCTCGCCGTTCTCACCGACGCTCGCGATGTTGTACGTCCGGGCCCCGGAACAGGCGATCAGGTGGTAGTCCATCGCCGCCGACCTGCTGTCGTCCATCGATCCCACGGACGCCGAGCGTCCCGGGATCGTGGCCTGGCGCGACCACGCCTTGGTCGAACGGTGGCAGGCGTCCCGCGTCGAGGGGTTGCTCGCGTCCCGGTAGTTCGTCTCCTTGTAGTAGTCGACCCCGCCGGCGGCCGATGCGCCCTCACCCGATGAGTAGGAGTCGCCCATCGCGACGACCATGTCCTTGGGCTTGGCCGACAGCGGCTGGAACCCCGCCGCGTCCCATGCGACGTCCTCCGACCCGCTGCCGTCGGCCGCGTGTGTGGAGAGCGAGATCTTCGGGGTGGAGGTGAACTGGAACACCCCGAGGGAGACCCACTTGTTCTCCCCGACGCGCTGCGGGTGCACCCGCACCGGACTCGTGCTGTTCGTCCCGGAGACGGTGTACGAGGCCTGCCGGGTGTGGGCGCCGTGGTCGGGCAGGTGCACCCAGACCCGGGCCCAGCCGGTCATGCCGTTGGTCAGGGTCCAGGTGCCGGTGGTGCGCATCCGGGCGCCCTCGGTGGTCGCCTGGTTCCTGGTGTGCGAGAACCAGAAGTGGTTGCCGTAACCGGCCCCGATCTGATGGGTGTCGATCTTGCCCGGGTAATTGGCGCCGTCAGCCGTGAAGGTGAAGCCGAAGGTGCCCGGCGACGTCGTCGCCCCGCAGCTTCGTCCCGATGAGCCCGCCGGTGTGACACCCGAGGCCACGTCGTCGATCACGTACGTCCCCGAGGGCAGGCCGCTGGAGCACCGCGGCGGGTACGCGCTGCCGTCCGGCTGCTCCGGGTAGGTGGCGTCGAAGCGGTGCAGGGCGTATCCGCAGGCACCGCCCGCACAGCTTTTCCAGCTGGTCTTCTTGTTCCACCAGCAGTGCAGGAAGAACTCGTCGGCCGGGTTGTTGAGCTGGCACGCGCCGTTCGTGTCGGTGTCACCGTCCTTGATCTTGCTCGGGTCGCAGTTGTTGGAGCTGTCGCAGAACTGCCCGACCGGCGGCTTGGCCCGCGTCCGCTGGTCCGTGGCGGTCCACCAGGCGGCCCGGTAGCCGGGCTGGAAGTCGCCGGGGGCGAACATCGCGGAGATCGGGCGGGCGGCCCAGCCGATCACCTTCTCCTGGTACGGCCAGTCCTGCGGGTGTGCGGCGTGGGAGTAGTCGTCCCCGCCGGCTGAGTTCTCCAGGAACGGGGTGCGGTTGGCCTTCCACAGTGCGTTGGCCGGGTTGTTGGTGTAGCCGACGCCCCAGTGGCCACCGTGCGAACCGGCGCTGGACTGCGGGTAGAAGCCGGAGTTGTACGCCCAGAGCGCGAAGAACCAGTTCTCGATGTACGAGGGGCCGCCGTCGTTGACGGTCATTCCGGCGTTGTACGTCTGGTTCCACTTGTCCACGAGGATGTTGACCCCCGCGGCGATGTTGGCGGTGTAGTCGAGGGCGACGGCCTCCTGCTTCTGCACGGACAGCGCGGTCTCGCCGGGCTTCTCGTGACCCGCCTTGCGCATGCCGTCGGTCACCTGGACGATGCCGTAACCGCAGTCCGCGTTGGCCCAGTTGATCGCCCAGGGATCCGGGGTCTCACCGTCGGAACCGTGGCTGATGCCGTAGAAGTTGCCGATCAGGGTGTTCGCCGTGACACCCGGCACCGCGAAGCGGGTGGCCTGCCACATGTTGGATTCCTGGGCGGTGACGCCCAGCATCACCTGTGCGGGGATGTGGTACTCGTCGGCCGCGTCGGGCGTGCCGTTGGGGTCGCCCGCCATGGTCTTGAGCGGGAAGAGGGACTGCGGCTGGTAGGCCGACATCCCGGTGTTCTTCCAGTTGGCGGCGCGCGAGACGTGCGAGTTCAGCTTGCCGACCACGGCCTGGTCCACCGCCCACTCGACCTGCCGCGGGGTCGGCTGGAAGGCCTGCTTGCGGACGTCCCCGCGCGGCACCGAGCAGTAGCGCTCGTCCTCGACGGGGTTGGTGGGCGACGCGGCGGCGAGCTGCGGGGAAGCCGTTGCCGTCCCGGTCCCGCGGGTGAGTGCCGGTGAGGTCGCGAGGCCCGCCGCCGTCCTGGCGGTGGAGCCGACGGTCGTGCCGGGCCTGGCGTCCAGGGTGACGCTGCGGCCGGTCTCCAGCAGCTTCATCGAGGTCCGCGCGGTGCGTGCGGAGGCGGCCTCCTGCGGCGAGATCCGGGAGTCCTTGCCGTCGGCCCAGGAGGTGGTGACGGCGGCCTCTCCCCGGGTGGACAGCGCGGCGCCCTTGGCCACCCCCGCGGGCATGCGCACGGACGTGGGCAGGGTGCCCGCGGCCTTGGCCTCGCCCGTGACGTACACCGTGCCGGTGCGGGCCGAGCGGGCCAGGTCGAAGTCGGTGAGCGCGCCGGTCGCGAGGCGCCGGGTGCTTCCGCCGGACTTGGCGGCGGCGCCGAAGAGTGACGCCGGGGCGCGCCGGACCTCGGCCTGCTCGGAGGCGGCCCCGGACGCGGCGGCTCCGGCGGTGCGGTCGATGTAGACGACCGAGCCGTCGGCGGCTGCCGTGAGCTGGAAGGGGGCGGTGCCGGCGCGCGAGGCGACGCGCACGTCGCCGGTGGGCGCGACCCGGACCAGGCGGGAGCCCTGCGCGGCGGCGTAGCCGTCGGCGAGGGGGACGGCGGACGTGACCTGGCCGGGCAGGTCCAGCGGCTTCGCGGCCTTTCCGCTTGCCGTGTCCACTCCGACGAGACGGGTCTCGTTGCGCTTCGACGCGTCGTCGGAGAACTGCGAGAAGACGGCCTTCTCCGTCGTGCCGCAGCCGGGTGAGAAGTAGCTCAGGCTGGACTGGACGGGGAGCTTGGTGACCGCGCCGGTCGTCAGGTCCACCACCGCGGTGAAGGCTCCGCGGGTCATCAGTGCCGGTCTGTTGGTGAAGGTGCGGGGCGCGTAGGTGACGGCGGCGCGCTTTCCCGACGCGGTGATGCAGGCGTTGCCGATCCAGGTGTCGGTGTCGAAGCCCGGCTCGGACAGGGTCGCGGCGGTCCGCCACCGGTAGCCGTCCTCGGCGGCGGCGACCATGACGTGGAAGCCGGTGGCGTCACCCGACGTGGTCCATGCCAGGTCGTCGGAGGCGCGGTATCCGGAGCCGAGGAGTGCCGTGCGGTCGTCGGCGGGGACGGCTTCGGGGAGTTCGGCGGGACCGGGCTTCGCGGCGTCCGCCCGGTCCTTCTGGTTCCAGCCCTGGGCGGCGCCCGGGGGAGGGGTGGGGGATTTCGCTATCGACACCGACGGGTAGCCCGCCAGTAGTGCCGTCGCGGCGATGGTTATGACGGGTGCATGCCATTTACTTCTTCGGGGCACGTTCGGCTCGCCTTTCCTGCGTACACCCGCGTCGCGCGTGAGGGGAAGCGGGCGTCCGCTTCGCGCGTGGGGGACGCGAGCACATCAGCCGGGCCTCTCCACCCCCTCTCACCCGTCTCTTCCGCTATACCGACCCGCGGTCGGCTATGCGCCCGTACCTCGTCGCGGCGCACCGAAGCCCCGCGCCACCGCAGAATGGCGCGGAAATCACCGCGAGAAGGGCTGGGACATGGAGACCGAACGGTCGGGCAGCACCGGCTTCGACGCCGCCGTAGAAGGCGTGTTCGCCCCCACCGACAAGCTGGGCGGGACCCTCCGTCTGGTGCGCACCGACGACTTCGACTCGCTCGATCCCGGCAACACGTACTACGCCTACACCTGGAACTTCCTGCGTCTGATCGGCCGGACCCTGGTCACCTTCGACACCGCGCCCGGCAAGGACGGCCAGCGGCTGGTCCCCGACCTGGCGGAGTCGCTCGGAGAGAGCTCGGACGGCGGCAGGACCTGGACCTACCGGCTGCGCCCCGGTCTGCTCTACGAGGACGGCACGCCCGTCGTCGCGGCCGACGTGAAGTACGCGATCGCCAGGAGCAACTACGGTACGGACGTGCTGGGCGTCGGCCCCACCTACTTCCGCCACCTGCTGGGCACCGACTACGGCGGCCCCTGGCGCGAACCCGAGGTGGACGGCCCGGTCACCGTGGAGACGCCCGACGACCGCACCCTGGTCCTGAAGCTGACCGAACCCTTCGCCGGCATGGACCTGCTCGCCACCATGCCGAGCACCACACCGGTCCCGAAGCGCCGCGACACCGGCATCGGCTACCGGCTCGGCCCCGTCGCGACCGGTCCGTACCGCGTCGAGTCCTACGAACGCGGCAAGCTCGTCGTTCTGGAACGCAACCCGCACTGGGACCCTGAGACCGACCCCGTACGCCGGCAGCGGGCCGAGCGCATCGAGGTGCACCTGGGCAAGGACCCGCACGAGGTGGACCTCATGCTGCTCTCCGGCGAGGCACACATCGACCTCGCGGGCTTCGGGGTGCAGCCCGCGGCCCAGGAGCGCATCCTGGCCGATCCCGCGCTGCGGGCCAACGCGGACAACCCGCTGACCGGCTTCACCTGGATCTACTGCCTGTCCAGCCGGATCACCCCGTTCGACAACGTGCACTGCCGCCGCGCGGTGCAGTTCGCCACGGACAAGGCGGCCATGCAGGCCGCTTACGGGGGGTCCGTGGGCGGGGACATCGCCACCACGATCCTGCCGCCGACCATCGACGGCTACCGGCCCTTCGACCGCTACCCGGTCGGCGAAGACGGCACCGGAGACCTCGATGCGGCCCGCGCCGAACTGGCCCTCGCCGGCATGCCGGACGGGTTCCGCACGAAGATCGCCGCCCGCAAGGACCGCCTGAAGGAGTACCGGGCGGCCGAGGCGCTGTCGGCCGGACTGGCCCGCGTCGGCATCGAGGCCGAGGTGCTGGACTTCCCGTCCGGCGACTACTTCGACCGGTACGGCGGCAGCCCCGAGTACCTGCGCGAGCACGGCATCGGGATCATCATGTTCGGCTGGGGGGCGGACTTCCCCGACGGCTACGGCTTCTTCCAGCAGATCGTCGACGGACGCGCCATCAAGGAGCGCGGCAACCAGAACATGGGCGAACTGGACGACCCGGAGATCAACAGCCTCCTCGACCAGGGGGCCGTCAGCGCCGACCCGGAGGAACGCGCGGAGATCTGGCACCGTATCGACCGGCTGACCATGGACCACGCCGTCATCGTGCCCTACCTCTACCCGCGCTCCCTGCTCTACCGCCACCCGGACGTCCGCAACGCGTTCGTCACGGGCTCCTTCGGGATGTACGACTACGCGGCACTGGGCGCGCGCTGACCACAGCGCGGTGCGGCCGGCTGCGGACGCGCCGGCCGCACCGCCGCCTCAGCTCCGGCCGGCGACCGCGGGCCGCACCGCCGTGCGGTCGGGCGCGGCCCGTCCCGGGCGCACCGCGCCACCCCGGGGCGCCCGGTGCACCCGGCGCTGCGCACCGGCGGACGGTTCGGTGGCCGGTGCGGCATCTCCCGGTCCCGCGCCCACCGCCCGGAGTTCGGCCTCGAAGCCGGCCAGCCCGGCCAGGAACTGCCGGGTCGGCGCCGTCAGGTCGGTGCCGCGTGAACTGCGCAGCAAGAGTCGGGCCCCGAGCCTGAGTTCGAGACGGTGGATGCGCCGGGTGAGGGCCGACTGGCTGATCGAGAGGACCGCCGCGGCGCGGTTGATGCTGCCGTGGTCGGCCACCGCGCGCAGCAGATGAAGGTCCTCCACGTCGACCTGGACCGACTCGTCGGGCAGCGCCGGCGGTGCCTGGGGACCGTGGGCGGCGGCATCGGTGCGCCGCTCCAGCCCCGCACGCTGCCCGCGCAGCCAGTCCCCCCACCACGGATCGCGGAGCATGTCCCCGTGCTGCGCGGTGAACCTGCTGAGACAGCGGGCCGTGAGCAGCGCCGCCAGCTGCTGGGCCAGCGAGCCGGGGACGACGGAGGGATCGACCAGCAGAGCTGCGGCCCGCCGGGGCCGCTCCACGAGCGAGCGGCGCACCAGCGACGGGGCGAACACGGCGGGGCAGGCCGGTGAGCCCAGGCCGACCGCGTCGCCGCGCCGCAGCATCCCCCGCGCGACCGAGGCGCCGGTGACCTGGATGCGGGCGGGCGGGGTGAGACCGGCCGACCGGTAGACCCCGCTCACCAGGACCTCCGCCTCGGGCCCGGCCTCCGACACCCAGTTCTCGTCGCGCAGATCGGCGAGGGAGAGAGCGTCATGGCCCGCCAGGGGATGCCCCAGGGGGAGTGTCACCCAGAGCGGGTCGTCCAGGACCTCGTACGTGCGCACGGTGCGCTCGACCCCGTGCGAGAGGGTGTTCAGCCCCCATGTGTGCGCGGCGTCCACCCGGTACCCGTCGAGCTGCCGGAGCACCTGGCCGGGTGTGTCGTGACTGACCGACAGGAGGATGCCGAGGGAGTCCGCCGCGTCCTCGACCAGATCCTCCATCAGCGGTTCGGCGGTGGCGATGTTCAGGATGCGGGGGGCGTTCAGGGCCTCGGCGCCCCGCCCGTAGATGTCGGTCTGCACGGCCTGATCGACCTGGCGGAAGAAGCGCCGCCCCGCGACGAGCACCCGTGCGCCGTCCGGACTCAGCCGCGCCGTACGCGCGTCCCGCAGCGTCAGTCTCAGCCCCGTGGTGTGGTCCAGCCGGTCCAGGAGGCGCTGGGCGGCCGACGGTCTCAGCCCCGCCCTGCGAGCGGCTTCGGCCAGGTCGGCGCACTGTCCGATCGCGTCCAGCAGCCGTAGATCCGGACGCGACAGGGGCAGGCGCGTGAGCCGGTCGGTAACGGAGGGCACGTGTATCGCAGAAGGCACGGACGGCTTCCTTACGGTTATGGATGACGCCTCTTCTTCACCTG
Organism: Streptomyces sp. NPDC057428; assembly: GCF_042803195.1. Classification (NCBI taxonomy): domain Bacteria; kingdom Bacillati; phylum Actinomycetota; class Actinomycetes; order Kitasatosporales; family Streptomycetaceae; genus Streptomyces; species Streptomyces sp. NPDC057428. The sequence goes on along the minus strand of NZ_JBHVCT010000054.1, from coordinate 25,763 downwards.
TGACGGCCTGATGCGGCTCACGTTAGGCAGGCGTTCTCTTCGCTCGCTCCTCTCGCCCGGAGCGGCCCGGGCGGCCCCGGACAGCACGAAGGCGGGCACCGCGCACCGCGGTGCCCGCCGTGGAGGTGTGTCTCAGGCCTGATCGGTGGGGCGGATGAAGATCTCGTTGACCGTGGCGTGCGGGGGAGCGGTGACTGCGTACAGCACCGCCTCGGCGATGTCCTCGCTCTGCAACTGCCGTATCTTCGCGACACGTTCGGTGATTGCCGCCTTGGAGGGCGCGTGCGTGATGTGTTCGCGCAGCTCGGTCTCCACCGTTCCCGGCTCGATGACCACCACCCGCACCCCGCGTTCGGTCACCTCCTGCCTCAGCCCTTCGCTGAAGCCGTTCACGGCGAACTTGGTGGCGTTGTAGACGGCGGATCCCCGTCCGACGACCCGGGCGGCGATCGACGAGATCTGGACGATCGTGCCCTGGTTCCTGATCAGTTCCGGGAGAGCGGCGTGGGTCGTGTACATCAGGCCCATGACGTTGGTGTCCATCATCCGGGTCCAGTCGGTGGTGTCGGCGTCCTCCACCGGCCCCAGCAGCATCAGCCCCGCGTTGTTCACCAGGATGTCGAGCCGGCCGAGTGTCCCGACGGTGGAACGCACGGCCGCGGCCACGGCCTGTTCGTCCGTGACGTCCAGTTCGAGGACCAGGACGGTCGCGCCCTTCGCCTCCAGTTCGGTGCGCAGTTCCTCGAGGCGGTCCAGGCGCCGTCCCGCGACGGCGACCGAGGCCCCGGCGCCGGCAAGGGCGCGTGCGGTGGCACGGCCGATTCCTGATCCCGCTCCTGTGACGAGCGCGACGTGTCCCTGTAGCGATGAACTCATGTGGTCCTCGTTCTCGGGGTGTTGGGCCGGACCGGGAATCCGGCCGAAAAGCGTCCGACGGTACGGCGCGCCGACCGTACCAGCCCGGTGTACGCGCGGTGAACGGCCTTCGGCGGCCGCTGTTATGTGCGTTGATGGCTTGTTATGCGGGTCGGGTCCCCCCGAAGGGGAGGCCGGGCGGCGGGCGGTGAGGATGGGGCCGCTACTTCACGTCGGCATGCCCGTGCAGCGATAGGTGGGACCCATGACGCAGGACGCAGCATCCCCGAAGGTGACGGCCGCACCGTCCTACCCGATGGAGCGCGTCTCCCCGATCGATCCGCCGCCACCGCTCGCCCTGCTGAGGTCCGGCCCGGCGGCGAGCCGCATCACGATGTGGGACGGCAGCCAGGTGTGGCTCGTGACGGCGCACCCCCACGTCCGCGCGGTGCTCGCCGACCGCAGGTTCACCGCGGTGACCAGTGCGCCCGGCTTCCCGATGATGACGACCACGTCCGTCCTCGTACGGGACAAGCCGCACACAGCCTCCTTCATCCGCATGGACGACCCCGACCACTCGCGGCTGCGGTCCATGCTCACCCGCGACTTCCTGCACGGCAGGGCGGAGGCGATGCGGCCTGTCCTGCGGGAGCACCTGGACGAGATGCTCGGCGCCCTGGCCGAGGGCGAACGCCCGGTGGACCTCGTGCGCGGGCTGACGATTCCCGTTCCCTCCCGGGTCATCGCCCTGCTCTTCGGCGTCTGTGACGAGCAGCGCGAACTGATCGAGAGCCGCGCAGGAATTCTTATCGACCGAGGCTACCGGCCCGAGCAGGTCGCCGCCGCGCGCGACGAACTGGACGGCCTGCTGCGCGAGGTGGTCGAGGAGCGCATGCGGATGCCCGAGCCCGGCGACGACCTGCTGAGCAGGCTGGTCGTCGACCAGGTGCGCAAGGGCACACTGACCGTCGAGGAGATGGTCCCGATGTGCCGGCTGCTGCTGGTGGCCGGTCACGGCACGACGACCAGCCAGGCCAGCCTCAGCCTGCTGAGCCTGGTCACCGACCAGGGCCTGGCCGACGCGCTCGCCAAGGACCCCGAACTGCTGCCGAAGGCGGTCGAGGAACTGCTGCGCTACCACTCCATCGTGCAGAACGGGCTCGCCCGCGCGGCACTGGAGGACGTGGAGCTCGGCGACGTGACGATCCGGGCGGGCGAGGGCGTGGTCGTGTCGCTCTCGGCCGGCAACCGCGACGAGTCGGTCTTCCCCGCCCCCGACGCACTGGACCCCGGCCGGGACGCCCGGCGCCATCTGGCCTTCGGCCACGGCATCCACCAGTGCCTCGGCCAGTGGCTGGCCAAGGTGGAACTGGAGGAGATGCTCGCCGGCGTGCTGCGCTGGATGCCCGGCGCCCGGCTGGCCGTGCCGTTCGGCGAACTGGACTTCCGGCACGAGGTGTCCAGCTACGGGCTCGCCGCACTGCCGGTGACCTGGTGAGCGCCGTCCGGCTGACCGTGGCCGTGGACACGGACGCCTGCTGCGCGATGGGCCGGTGCGCGGCGACCGAGCCGCTGGTCTTCGACCAGGACCCGGAAAGTGGCACGGTGATTCTTCTCGTGGCCGAACCGCCGCCCGAACTGCACGAGACGGTCCGGCTGTGCGCCGAGCTCTGCCCCTGCACGGCCATCACTGTCACCGAGGACTGACACCACCGGTCGGCAACGGCCGTCGAGGAGCGATGATGATCGATCTGCCCGGTTCCGGCCTGCCCGGTTCCGACGCCAGTGTCCACCCGGACGTGCAGGCCGCGCTCGACGGGGACGGCACCCCGCTCGGGCAGCGCACCCGCTGGGCGGTGAAGCTGCTCACCGCCCCCGCGGCGCCCCGGGACGAGGACCTGTCCGGAAACTTCGTTTCCGTCTTCCTCGCCCGGTTTCCCCAGGGATTCGCCGCGACGCTCCAACAGTGGCGCGAACTCGGCCCGTTCACCGTCACCGACTACCAGCCGGTGGCCCACAAGTCATGGGTCACCCTGGAGGGCCCGGCGGGCGTCCGCTCCACCCTTTCGCTGACCCTCGACTCCACCGGGCTGATACGCGTCCTGCACCTCGGGCCCGAGACGGTCACGCCACCGGTGCACGGGTGGGATGACCTGGCGCGGGCGCTGGAGCAGCCAGGCGTGACCTGGTCGGCCCTGGTGACGCGTGAAGAGGGCGGGGTGACCAGGACGCTGTACGCCAAGGACGCCGACCGGCCGATGCCCAACGGCTCCTCGTACAAGCTGTACCTGATGCGGGCGCTGGCACAGGCGGTCGCCGCCGGCGCCGTCCGGTGGGACGACGAGGTGACGGTCACCCCGGCCCTGCGCAGTCTGCCCACCGGAGACATGCAGGAACTGCCGGACGGCACCCGGGTCGCGGTGCGCGAGACCGCGTACAAGATGATCGCGATGAGCGACAACACCGCCGCCGACCTGATCCAGGACCTGCTGGGCCGGGATGCGGTGGAACGGGCCGTGGCGGAGGGCGGGCACAGCGATCCGTCACTTCTGCGCCCGTTCCTGACGAGCCATGAGGTCTTCGAGATCGGCTGGGGCGACCCCCGGCTGCGGGCCCGGTGGGCTACCGCGGACGAGAACGGCCGCCGGTGTCTGCTGGAGCGGATCGACGGCCCGATGACCGTGCGCGGGTCGGACCTCGGCCCGACCGTGCACCAGCTGGGCCTGGACTGGCACATGAGCGCCTGGGACGTGACGCGGGTGCTCGGCGCCCTGGCCGAGGACGGGGTACGGGACACGAGCGGGATCGTCGACGACATCCTGGCGGCGTATCCCGGGGTTCCCGTCGACTCCGCACGCTGGCCGCGGGTGGTGTTCAAGGGCGGTTCGTGCCCCGGCGTCATGATGTTCTGCTGGTTGCTGGAGGACCCCGACGGCGTCCGCTGCACGCTGGTGCTCCAGCAGTGTGCCGATGACCAGAAGCTCATCGGCGACGGACAGTTCCTGAGGGGCATGGGCGGTCGCGTCATTGCGTCCGGCCTGCTCGACGGTACCCCCCGGTGACCGCCAGGGACCGGTCGCTGGCCGTCCTGGTGGCCGTGCTCTGGGGGCTGAACTTCCTCGCGGTGCGGGTCGGCCTGGACCACTTCCCGCCGTTCTTCCTGGCGGCACTCCGCTACCTGGTCCTCGCGGTGCCGGTGGTCCTCTTCGTGCCACGCCCGGGAGTGCGGCTGCGCTGGCTGCTGGGATACGGACTCGGCTTCGGCGTGGCCCAGTTCGGGCTGCTGTTCCTCGCCATCGAGCAGGGCATGCCCTCGGGGCTGGCGTCCGTCGTGGTGCAGGCCTCGGCGCCGTTCACCGTGCTGCTCGGGGCGCTGCTGCTGCGTGAGCGTGTGACCGGACGGCAACTGGGCGGGATCGGGCTGGCGGTGGCGGGCATGGCCGTGATCGCGGTGGACCGGGCGCGTACGGCGCCACTGCTGCCGCTGGTGCTGACCGTGCTGGCCGCGCTCGGCTGGGCGGTCGGCAACCTGGCGAGCCGGCAGGCGAAGCCCGAGTACCCGCTGCGCTTCGCACTGTGGATGGCGGTGATCCCGCCGTTGCCGCTGCTCGCGCTGTCCGCGGTGATGGAGGGGCCGGCCACGGGATGGCGGGCCCTCGGCTCGGCCTTCACCCCGGACGGCTGGCCGGGCCTGGTCGCGCTCGTCTACATCGCGGTGCTGGGCAGTGTCGTGGGCTCCGGGATCTGGACGGCGCTGCTCAAGCGCTACCCGGCGGGTGTGGTGGCGCCGTTCTCGATGCTGGTGCCGGTGGTCGGCATGGCCGGTGCCTGGCTGGCGCTGCACGAACGGCCCACCGGCTGGGCGCTGGCAGGCGCGATCGCCGTGGTCGCGGGGGTGCTGCTCGGCACCGGCTGGCTGCCGCGGTTCCTGCGGGACCGCAACAGTACGACGGCCGCCCCCCGCCAGCCCGAGGGACGCGGAGGACGGCCGCCGGGCGGTCAGCCGGCCGGGGCGACCGGCGCCTCCCAGGAGACCAGACGCTCCTGAGGGACGAAGCCCATCGCCCGGTTGAGGGCGATCATCGGGCTGTTGTCATCGGCGTTGGCCGTCTCGATCAGGCGGACCCGTGGCTCGTACTCCCGCACATGGGCGAGGTTCGCGAGCTTGAGGAGCAGCCCCAGGCCGTGACCGCGGTGCCGCCGGGCCACCACCGTCATGCCCTGGAGCAGGTGCTGCGGATTGCCGGTCGTCTTGGAAGCACTGGTGAATCCGGCGAGTTCACCGGTCTCCTCGTGGACGGCCCCCACGTGGTACGCGCGTCGCCCGCGGCCCACCCGCATCCGCTCGTACCGCCGCACATGACTGGTGCGGACCGCCTCGGGACCCTCCCCCCACGTCTCGGGCAGGCTCTCGCCCAGCGACTGGCCCAGCTCGGACACCGCGATCGCGAACGCGTCGGGCGTGACGGTGCCCCACCGCTGGAGCCGGTAGCCGGCCGGGACCTCGGGGATGCCGCCGGCCGACGGGTCGTGCCGGTCGAGGTCGAGCCACTGGTGGACTCCCTCGGGGCGGTCGGACCTGGTGGCCCCCAGCGCGGCGGCGAACGCCGCGGGGCCCTCGTGCCGTACCGGCCCTCCGGGCAGCGCCTCCACCACATCTCCCACCAGCAGGGTGCGGCCGTGCTGTCCGGCCAGCGCGCGGGCCCGCCGGAACATGGCGGTCCCGATGCCCTGGCGGCGCTCCTTCGGCGCGGTCAGCAACTGGTCGACGACCGCGACCGGTGCCCCGTCGGGCAGCACGAGCCGGAGTGCGCCGACCGCCTGCCCGTCCAGGAAGGCGACCTCGTCGGCCAGAGCGGTGTCCGGGGGTGCGAAGCGCACCGATCCGGTCAGGTCCGCCGCGCAGGGCGGGGCGGCGGACAGCGGGACGTCCTCGGCGCCCTCCGTGGTCAGCCGGAGCCAGGCGTCCGACGTGGCCGGGTCGTCGGCGTCCAGCGGGACGAAGCGGATGTCCGCTGCTGCGTAGTTCATACGTCGTCGTACTCCCGGTCGGTGCGGGTATCGGTCACGCCCATGGCCTGGATGTCGTACAGGCCGAAGGCGGGGTGGACATACACGTTGGTCGTGCGCGGGCCCCTGTAGTGCAGGGTCTTGTCGTGGACCAGCGGGAGGATGACCGCGTGGTCCATGACCCGCCGTTCCACCTCGCGCCACAGTTCGGCGCGCGCGGTGGGGTCGGCGGTGTGCAGCCCGGTGTCGATCAGCTCGTTGACCTCCGGGTCGTCGAGTTCGGCGATGTTCCAGTTGCCGCCGCCGGGACGGATCAGCCGGCCGTCCACCAGAGGGGCCAGGAAGCCGTACTCGGTGGGGAAGTCGGCGCCCCAGTCGGTGACGACAAGGCCGAGCCCGTGCTTGCGGATCGTCTCGGGCGAGCCCGCGCCCTGGCTGAAGTACGTCGCGACGTCCAGTTCCTTGACGGTCAGCCGGATGCCGACCCGGGCGAGCGACTTCACGACGGCGTCGGCGACCAGCCTGAACTTGCCGCGCTGGGTGCCGATGACGGCGTCGAAGCCGTCGGGCAGCCCGGCGGCGGCCAGCTCCGCGCGGGCCGCGTCAAGGTCGCCGCGCAGCCCGGGGCCGGTCGGGTACCGGTCGAGCGGCTGATGGGCGGGGAGCTTCGGCGGGAACAGCGCGGTGGTCAGATCGCCCCCGGTGACCGGACCGCCGCGGGCCTCCTGGAGCAGGATCTTGTCGGCCGCGTAGTGCACGGCCCGCCGCACGTGCACGTTGTCGAACGGCGGGATGTGCGGCTGGAGCGAGACGAAGTGCAGGAAGCTCGTCTTCGGGTTGTCGGTGCGCGAGCGCAGCACCGGGTCGTCCGCGAGGCGGGCCTGGGCGGCGTGCTGGAGGCCGCGCCCCTCCAGGTTGATGTCGAACTCCCCGGCGGTCAGCCGCTCGTCCATGTCGTCCAGGCCGAGGCCGATGGTGACGTCCACCAGGTCCGGGAGAGCCGGCCGCACGGGGTCGGTCGCCCGCTCCCAGTACGGGTTGCGTTCCAGCAGGAGCCGGCTGCCCGGCCGGTGTTCGGCGACCCGGTAGGGGCCGGTGCAGCGCGGGTCGTCGCCGTAGCGCGCACCGGTGTCCGCCTGTCGTGGCACGGGGGAGACGCAGGGCTGGGCCATCAGGTGGTCGAAGTCGGAGAACGGGGTGCGCAGCCGGAACACGATCGTGCGCGCGTCGGGGGTGAGCACGGCGGGCAGGCCGTCGTCACCGCCGTCATCGCCCCGGTAGGGACCGGCGTACGGGCGGTCCGGGTCGTCCAGCAGCGGCACCAGATACGTCGGGCCGCCGGGGAGCACGTCCTGCGCGAAGATCCGCTGCACGGCGTACCGTACGTCCGCCGACGTCACCGGGGTGCCGTCGTCGAAACGGACGCCCTCACGGAGCCGGTAGGTCCAGGTCCGGTTGCCGTCGCTCGCCACCCCCGGCGCCTCGGCGAGGTCGGGAACGGGCACCAGGCCGGCCGGCCCCGGATCGGTGGGGTAGGCCATCAAGGTACGGTTCAGCAGCCGTTGCAGCAGCCACACCCAGACGTAGTAGGTCCGGGCGGGGTCGAGGGAGTCGACATCGGCAGAGGAGACCAGCCGCAGGGTACCCCCGCGCCGGTCCGAGGGATTGACGCTCGCTCCGACGGCGGCGTTCCAGCCGCCGCCCTCCTGGGAGCCGGTTGCGGAACTCATGGTGTCGACGTCTCCCGGTGCTCGGCGAGCGTGTCCGCGGTGTCTTCGGTGCGGGGCAACGGCCGCAGGTAGGAACGCTGTTCGCTGACCCGGCAGCCACGGGCCAGCTTGGCGTCGACGCTGCCGATGCCGGCGTGCAGGACGGTCGCACCCTCCTTCGCGGCGGCGTCCAGCACCTCGTAGTACAGGACGTCGTAGTAGAGCGGCAGCTTTCCCTGGGCCTCGTAGTCGAAGCCGGCGCGGTGGCCGTACCACTGCTCCACGCCGCGGGCCCGGGAGCGCAGCACCATGCCGAAGCCGATGACGGTGCCCTGCTGCCGGGCCACGGACACCAGGACGTCGTCGCCCATGATCTCGGCGATCCGGCCGATCATGCGCGCGGAGCCCTCGTCGCTCGCCGGATTGCCGTACTTGCGAAGGAGGTTGGCGTCGAGCTGCCCCAGGCGTGGGCAGAGCGCCTGGGTCAGCGGTTCGACGTTCACCTCGACGCCCGCCTCGGCCAGCGCCCGGCGCTCCAGGCGCACCCGGCGGCGGCGGTGGGCGCTCATCTCCTGGACGAACTGCTCGAAGCCGCCCTGCGGGATGTCCAGCCAGGCGTAGTGGTCCGAGGGATGGTGGTGGTAGCCGCGGCTCTCCAGCAGCGCGACCAGGGACGTGTCCCGCACGGATCCTGCGCGTCATCAGGTAGCTGTACGGCGTCTCCCCGTAGGCGGCCCGGAAGCTGCGGGAGAAGTGACCGGGCGACATCAGGGCCGTGGCTGCGAGGACGGGCACGTCCAGTGGGTTCGCGTAGTCGCGGTCCATCCGGTCACGGGCCCGGCGGAGCCGGACGAGGTCCTCCAGGTTCACGAGGCCAGCATCCCACAGGGCCAGTGCCAGGCGCTGTGGGCCGCGTAACTCCGCCGAGGCGCCTCCGGCGGAAGTGGACGTGCCCGACGAGGGCCGAGCACCCCCATGTATTTCCGGCCATGGCGCCGGGTTTGCAGTAGGCATTAGATGACGAATTCAAGTTCGGACGTTCCAGGCCACCGGTCCCTCATTGCGCGTCCGCCATTCTGCGGCGACCGCTCCCCGTACACCGCCGAACCGATGTGCGAATAACTCGCATTCCACTCACCTCCGGATTCAGTGGCCACGCACATCGACGCCGGTCTCACACGTCGCCGCGTACCGAGGGCGGGTCCGGTGGTACTTCCGCAGGCCATCGGCGCCCCGGCGCACATTGCAACTCGTTCGCACGTCGACTTCCGGACTCTTCACAAAGGGTTAACTCCATAAGCGCTTTTGCCTGTTAGCGTCACGAAGGAGAGATGGAGTACGGGAGGAGGAGAATGGTGCGAGCGGCGGCGGTCCGGTTCGTGCTCGCTCTTCTTATGAGCCTCCTCCTGGCACCACAGCTCCCTCTCTCCGGTACACCCGGCACCCATGCCCATGTGTCCGCTACGGCGATCAAGACGGACAGGCTCGCTGAAACGGCTCCCGAGGAGCCGCACCGGGAATACGGCACCTGCGGCGCGCCCGATCGCCGGGGTGAGCCGAGCGGCCTCCTGCGCCAACGGGACCGTCATCGGTCCACCAGCGCCTCCGCCATCGACGCACCGCAGCGGTCCGCCGTCGCGAACGACACGGCCGGCATGTTCGCCCCCGCCTCCGTCTCGGCGATGGGCGACGCGCGGCGCACTTCCAGATCCTCGACCGCGCACTCCTCGCCCGTACTCCAAGTGTTCCGCTGCTGAGCTGACCCGAGGCGCCCGAAGATCCGCCCCTGCCGGCGTCCGCTGTGACGCGTCGGTGCGGGCACCTGTCTCCCGGCCCTCCCGAGCCCCAGTTCGTACGTACACCGACGCGCCGTCCTTCGGCGCGCCAGGAGGAACCACTGGTATGCAGAATCTCGTCGATCCCCCTGACACAGAGGTCCCACGCCTCAGCGACACCGCCGCCTGGGCAAGCCCGCCCGGTGGCGTCCGCCCGGCGCCGTTCGCCACCGGGTGAGGGCCGCCATGGGCCGTGGAACGAAATTCCCCTACCTGCGGCAGGACTTCGCCGCGTCCATCGTCGTCTTCCTCGTCGCTCTGCCCCTGTGCGTGGGCGTCGCCGTGGCGTCCGGGGTTCCCGCGGAGCTGGGCCTGATCACCGGCATCGTGGGCGGGCTGGTCACGGGCGTCATGCGCGGCAGCAGCCTCCAGGTCTCGGGGCCTGCCGCCGGTCTGACCGTGCTCGTCTTCGAAGCGGTGCAGTCGTTCGGACCGGCCGCACTGGGTGTCATCGTGCTGGCGACGGGGCTGCTCCAGCTCGCCATGGGTGCGATGCGGCTCGGCCGCTGGTTCCGGGCCATCTCCGTCTCCGTCGTGGAAGGCATGCTGGCAGGCATCGGCCTCGTCCTCATCGCCGGTCAGCTCTACGCCGCCGCCGGAGTGGAGGCTCCGCGCACCGGGACCGGCAAGATCGCCGGAATTCCCGGAATGCTCACCGAAGCGGCGTCCAGCACGCCCGCGCTCACGTCCCTGGCCATGGGCGCCGGAACCATCGCACTGGTGGTGGCGTGGAACAGGACGCCGAAGCGGGTGCGTGCCGTTCCGGGCGCCCTCGCCGCGGTCGTACTGGCCACGCTGCTCACGCTGGTGTTCGGCCTGCCCGTCGCCACGGTGCGGGTCCAGGGCCTGCTCGACGCCGTCCAGGTCCCCGGTTTCGGCGACATCGGCGGGGCGGCCGTGCTCGCACTCCTGGGAACCGTCGCCGCCTTCACCCTCATCGCCTCGGCGGAGAGCCTGTTCAGTGCGGCCGCCGTGGACCGGCTGCACGACGGACCACGTACCCGGTACGACAAGGAGCTGATGGCACAGGGCACCGGGAACACGGTGTGCGGGCTGCTGGGCGCCCTACCGATGACCGCCGTCATCGTGCGTAGCTCCGCCAACGTGCGGGCGGGTGCGCGGACCAGGGCCTCGCGCGTGCTGCACGGGGTGTGGCTGCTCCTCTTCGCGGCGCTGCTGCCCTCCGCGCTCGGGCTCATCCCCCTTCCGGCACTCGCCGGCATCCTCATCCACGCCGGATGGAAACTGATCCCGCTGCGCGCGATCGTGACGCTGTGGCGCGAGCACCGGGGCGAAGCACTGATCCTCGTCGTCACCGCCGTCGCCATCGTGGCGGTGAACATGTTCGAAGGAGTCCTGACCGGCTTGGCGCTCTCGGTGGCCAAGGCCGCGTGGGACGCCTCCCACATCAAACTGGAGGTGGTCGACAGCAGCGGCGGCTGCGTCAGGGCCCGGCTGTCGGGCAACGCCACCTTCCTGCGTCTGCCGAAGATACTCGACAGCCTGGAGGCCCTCCCCGACGACCGGCCCATCTCACTGGACCTCTCCGGCCTGACCCACCTCGACCACGCCTGCCGTACGGCTCTGGAGAACTGGGCGGAACGGCACAGCGCGTCGGGCACCGAGCCGGTGCGGCTGACCCGGACCGACGCGGTGACGGCGGCTCCCTGAGTGTGCGGACGGACGGCCCGCCGGGACAGCCCGAACGGAAGCCCGGCGGGCCAGCTCATCACTGCGATGCCGGAGTGACAGACACCGCGGCGCCGGCCGTGGGCAGGGCGCTCGCACGGAGTGCGCGAGAGGGCGCCGGGTCAGGCCGCGGCTCCTTCACCACGGAGCGCCGCCCGGGTGTCCTCGTCGCACAACGCGCCCGCGAGGCCTGCGGCATGGGCGTCCTCGGCGGCAACGCCCAGCCGCGAGGCCAGTTCGTACTCGTGGCCGAGATCGGTGCCGAACATGGCGGGGTCGTCCGTGCTGATCGAGCAGTGCACTCCCGCCGCGCGCAGCAGCGGCAGCGGATGTCCGGAGAGGTCCGCGACCACACCGGTGCGGAGGTTGGACGTCGGACAGACGTCGAGCACGACTCCGCGCTCGGCGATCTCAGCGAGGAGGTGCGGGTCCTCGGCCGCCCTGATGCCGTGCCGCACCCTGACGGCACCCAGTTCGAGTGCCTCCCGCACGGACTCCGGCCCGCCGACCTCGCCCGCGTGCGGAACGAACGCGAGCCCGTGGTCCCGCGCGATCCGCACGGCGGCCGCGTACGGGGCGAGCGGGCTTCGCCGCTCATCACTCCGATCCCGATTCCCACCACTCCCCGGTCCCGGTAGCGCGCGGAGACCACGGCGCACTCCTCGGCCAGTTCCACCGGGCAGCCGCGGTAGAGGTCCGGAGTGAACGTCATGGTCACCCCGAACCTCTCCCGGGCCTCGACGGCGCCCTCGGCGTAGCCCGTGTACATCTCGTCCCACGCGATGCCGTGGGACTCCACGCGCTCGGCCGGCGAGAAGATGGCCTCGACGTACACCGCGCCGTGGCTGCTCGCCTCGCGTGCGTAGTCCACCGCCACCTGGCGGAAGTCGTCCGCCGTGCGCAGGCAGTTGGTGGTCATCCGCCACACGTCGAGAAAGTGGCGGAAGTCGGTGAACCTGTACAGCGCGGCAAGGCCCTCGACCGTGTCCGCGGGCAGCGCCTCCCCGTTGCGCCGGGCGATCTCCAGCAGCGTGGGCGGACGTATCGCACCCTCGAGATGGACGTGCAGTTCGATCTTCCCTGTCGGCATCGGGCCAGGCTACGTCAGGGGCTTCGCCACCCCGTCAGGTGCCTGTGTCTCCTTGTCTTCCCTGCTCAACGCGCCGGGCCACCAGGCGGTGCGTCCGATGTCCCTGACCAGAGCGGGCACCAGGAGTGACCGCACGACGAGGGTGTCCAGGAGGACGCCGAAGGCGACGATGAAGGCGATCTGGACCAGGAAGGCGAGCGGAATGACACCCAAGGCGGCGAAGGTGGCCGCCAGGACGACGCCGGCCGATGTGATGACCCCGCCCGTGGTGGTCAGTCCCCTCAGCACTCCCTGCCGGGTCCCGTGGATCAGTGACTCCTCGCGCACCCGGGACATCAGGAAGATGTTGTAGTCGACGCCGAGTGCGACGAGGAAGACGAATCCGTACAGCGGTACGGAGGAGTCCGTGCCGGTGAACCCGAAGACATGGCGGAACACCAGCGACGAGATCCCCAGGGTGGCGAGGAAGTTGAGGGCCACCGTCGCCACCAGGAGCACCGGCATGAGCAGGGACCGCAGCAGGCCGATCAGGATGACGAGGATGATGGCGAGCACGACCGGCACGATGATGTTGCGGTCGTGTTCGGCGGTCTTCTGGGTGTCGTACTGCTGGGCGGTGTAGCCGCCGACGAGCGCCTCCGCACCGGGTACGGCGTGCACCGCCTCGCGGAGTCGTGTGACCGTCTTCTTGGCGGCGTCGCTGTCGGCCGCGGCGGACAGCGTGGCGTCGATACGCACCCGGCCGTCCACGACGAGCGGCTCCCCGACGCCCGGGCGGCCCGAGACCGTCAGCGCGGAGGCGCTCGCGACACCGTTCACCTTCTCGGCGGCCTCGACGACCTGTCGCGACCGGTCCGCGTCGGCGATGATGACGGCGGGGTTGCCCGAACCGCCGGGGAAGTGGCGGCTCAGCGTCTCCTGCGCGGCGACGGACGGAGCGTCGTTGACGAAGATCTCCTCCAGGGGCACGCCCTTGGAGTTCAGGGTCGGCGCGAACGCCGCGCACGCGAGCAGGCCGATCAGCGTGACGGCCCACACCTTGCGCGGGGCGCGGTCCACCAGCGCCGCGATCCGCGACCAGATGCCCTTCGAACCGGATTCGGGCTCCGCCTCCCCCTTCTTCGGACCGGAAGGCCAGTACGCGGCCCGGCCGAGCAGGACCAGCACTGCGGGCAGGAAGGTGAGGGCACTCAGGACGGAGCACACGATGCCGATCGCACCCACGGGCCCGAGCGCCCGGTTGTTCGTCAGGTCGCTGAGCAGGAGGGCGAGCAGCCCCAGCGCCACGGTCGCGGCGCTTGCCACGATCGGGCCGGCGGACTCGCGCAGGGCGGCGCGCATCGCGGTCCACCGGTCGGGCAGGCGTCCCAGTTCCTCGCGGAACCGGGCGGTGAGCAGGAGTGCGTAGTCGGTCGCGGCGCCGATGACCAGGATCGACAGGATGCCCTGGACCTGCCCGTCGACCCGCACCACATCGTGGTCGGCCAGCACGTAGACGATCGCGCAGGCGACACCGAGCGCGAAGACCGCGCCGATGATGATGATCAGGGGCAGCAGGACACTCCGGTAGACCAGGAGCAGGATGACGAGCACGGTCACCAGGGCGACACCGAGGAGCAGTCCGTCGATGCCCGCGAAAGCGTCCGACAGATCGGCCTGGGAGGCGGCGGGGCCGGCGAGTTGGACCACGGTCCCCGGGACGCGGTCGGCCGCGGTCCGGATGTCCGCGAGTGCGTCGGGGAGTTCGTCCCCCAGGTCGGGCCGTAGTTGCACGACGCCCTCAAGCGCCTCGCCGTCCTCGGACGGCAGCGCGGGACTGACCTTGCCGGCCACTCCTGGCCCGCCCTCGACCGAGGCGAGCGCGGCGGTCGCCGCTTCCCGCTGCTCCGGGCCGAGCCGCTCGCCGTCGTTGTCGGACGTCCACACGACGATGGCGGGGACGGTCTCCTGCTTGCTGAACGCCTTCTGGGCGCCGATGACACGCGTGGACTCGGCACTCTGCGGCAGGAAAGCCGCCTGGTCGTTGGTGGCGACCTCCCCGAGCTTCCCGGCGTACGAGCCGAACGCTCCTCCTACGACGAGCCAGGCGAGGACGAAGAAGACGGGTACAAGAACCAGCCGGCGAACCGGCTTCGATGCGGTGGACATGGCACTCCAGGGTCGGCCGCGATCTCTTGATCATGATGTATCTCAATGATTGAGATTACATGCAGAGCCTGGTGCCTTCGCACCGCCTACCCCGAACGGCGCGGCCTCAGCGCCGAGGAACCTGCATCCCGGAGAGTTCCTCGTTCATACGGCCGAGAAATCGCAGCGCCGCCGCGAGTTCGTGCGGTTCCGCCGCGGAACGCGCACCCGAGGCCGCTTCGGCGAGGGGCATGAAGAAGGAACGGGCGGCCGCCTTGGCCCCGGCCTCGTAGTGGAGATGCACGACCCGCCGGTCGGCACTGTCGCGTGCGCGCCGGATGTGTCCGGCGCGTTCGAGACGGTCCAGACACGCGGTGACCGCACCGGAGGTGAGGCCGAGGTGCTCGCGCAGCCGGCCGGGAGTCAGGGGCTCCTCCGAGTCGAGGATCGCACCGAGTGCCTGCACGTCGGTGGCATGGATACCCTGCGCGTGCGCGAAGGCGTGGACCAGACGGTTGATCTCGCCGTTCATCCGGCGCAACTCCACGGCCAAGGCCTGGAGGTCCGACGCCCCGGTCGCTCCCGAACGCGGTCCGTCGCGAGGGTCGTCTGCACTGTCCACCGCCCCATAGTAGGCCGGGCGCAGTACCTTCCGGACTTCCTCGGCCGGCCTACACAGAGAGCGCTTGCGCAGCTCATCCGGCATTCCGACCCGGTCAACGAGATCAAGGTGACCTTCATCGCCGGACCCGGCGGACTGGAGTTCGCGCTGGAGGCGGACGAGCGAGGGGGCTGCCTCCCGGAGGGCGGCGACGCCCTCAGCAGATTCGCCGTCGGCCACCACGAGGCCCACGACCGCGGCTGGACCGCCGAGATGGACAGCCGGATGGGCTGAGAGCACGGGCGGGGCGCACGGTGCGTCGCCCCTCTGCGACGCACCGCGCACCGCCTCTACAGTGCTGTAGATTTGCCCGCGCGCGAACGGTTCCGGCACCCTCGGAACCGCCGGGCAACCCTCGGGAATGCCCGCCCCCCTCGGGACCGTCCGGTGCGCACCCCGCATCGATCAGGGAGTAGACAGCCGTCATGTTCGGAATAAGCGAGATCGCGATCTTCCTCGTCATCGTCGTCCTGATCTTCGGCGCCAGGAAACTGCCCGAACTCGCCCGTTCACTGGGCAAGTCGGCACGGATCCTGAAGAGCGAGGCGCGCGCCCTGAAGTCCGACGGCAGCTCGCCCGTGACCGCGGCGGACGGGCAGGCCGCCGACGGGGAGAATCCCCGCGTCATCCGGGGCACCGCGACCGAGAGGCACGGCCCGAGCTGACGGGCACGGACTCGGCGACCCTCGCCGGCGCCCGTACGATTCCACGGACTCGCATCCGTCCCCACCCGCACTGATGTCCACTCCACCATCCCTGGGGTGGGCTTCGGCGTGTTGGACTGCCATCGACAAGCGGAACACTCCGTACCGGGACACGGTGGACGCAGGACACACGAGCCGGAGCGAGGGGCCATGGAGAGCAAGGACGACAGCGGCGGACTGCGCTGTCTGGTGACAGGCGCGTCGGGATACATCGGGGGCCGGCTCGTGCCCGAGCTCCTGGAGGCAGGCCATCAGGTGCGCTGCCTGGCGCGCAGCCCGGAGAAGCTGCGCGACTACCCGTGGGCGGCCGACGCCGAGGTGATCAGAGGGGACGTCACCGACGCGGACTCGGTCGCTGCGGGGATGCGCGACATCGACGTCGCCTATTACCTGGTCCACGCGCTGGCCGGCGGGCCGGGCTTCGAGAAGACCGACCGCGAGGCCGCCCGCATCTTCGGCGAACAGGCGCGGGCAGCGGGCGTCGGACGCATCGTGTACCTCGGCGGGCTCACCCCCGACGACGTACCGGCGCGGGAACTGTCGCCCCATCTGCGCTCGCGTGCGGAGGTCGGGCGCATCCTGCTCGACTCCGGCGTGCCGACGACCGTGCTGCGCGCGGCGGTCATTCTCGGTTCGGGCTCGGCGTCCTTCGAGATGCTGCGCTACCTCACCGAACGGCTGCCGGTGATGGTGACCCCCAGTTGGGTGTCCACCCGGATCCAGCCGATCGCGGTAGAGGACGTCCTGCGGTACCTCGTCGGCAGCGCGCGCATGCCCGCCGACGTGAACCGCGCCTTCGACATCGGCGGGCCCGACGTCCTCACGTACCGCCACATGATGGAGCAGTACGCACGGGTGGCCGGCCTCCGCCGGTTCATCCTTCCGGTGCCGATGCTGAGTCCGGGGCTGTCCAGCATCTGGATCGGGGCGGTCACTCCCGTCCCCCGCCAACTCGCCCGCCCGCTGGCCGAGTCGCTGAGGTACGAGGTGGTGTGCAGTGAACACGACATCGCCCAGTACGTCCCGGACGGCCCGGGGCAGCCGTTCTCCTTCGACAAGGCCCTGACCCTGGCTCTGAAGCGGGTGCGCGAGGCCAACGTGACCACGCGGTGGTCCTCCGCCGCCACCCCGGGCATTCCCAGCGACCCTCTGCCGACCGACCCGGACTGGGCGGGCGGCAGTCTCTACACGGACGTCCGCGAACTCGACGTGGACGCATCGCCCGAGGCCCTCTGGCGGGTCGTCGAGGGGATCGGCGGGGTCAACGGCTGGTATTCGTTCCCCCTGGCCTGGGCCCTCAGGGGCTGGCTGGACCGGCTGGTGGGCGGGGTGGGCCTGCGCCGGGGAAGGCGCGACGCCCAGCGGCTGCGGGTCGGGGACTCGCTGGACTTCTGGCGGGTCGAGGAGATCCAGCCGGGCCGTCTGCTCCGGTTGCGTGCCGAGATGCGTCTGCCCGGCCTCGCCTGGCTGGAGATGTACGCGGAGCCGGGTGAAGACGGCCGGTCGCACTACAGGCAGCGGGCCATCTTCCATCCGCGCGGACTCCTCGGCCATGCCTACTGGTGGAGCGTGTCACCGTTCCACGCGGTGGTCTTCGGCGGAATGGCCCGCAACATCGCACGGGCGGCGAATCAGGGAAGGACGGGTGGTCCGGCATGACCACGGCCGTCGTCCTCTTCACCTCCGACCTCCGTCTCCACGACCATCCCCCGCTGCACGCGGCCCTCGCGTCGGCAGACGAGGTGGTGCCGCTGTTCGTCCTCGACGAGGCCGTGGGGGCCGCCGGATTCGACGTCCCCAACCGGCGCGCGTTCCTCGCCGACTGCCTCCGGGACCTGGACGCGGGGCTCCGTGAGCGCGGTGGACGGCTGATCGTCCGGAAGGGCGACGTGGCCGAGGAGGTGGGCCGCGTCGTCACCGAGACGGGCGCGGCGTGGGTCCACATGGCGGCGGGCGTGAGCGCCTTCGCCCAGCGCCGCGAGGAACGGCTCCGCGAGGCACTCGGGTCCACGGGCTGCGGCCTGCGGGTGCACGACGCGGTGATCACCGCGGTCGCGCCCGGAGCCCTGGTCCCCTCGGGCTCGGGGAAAGACCACTTCGGCGTGTTCACGCCCTATTTCCGCAAGTGGTCCGCCGAGGGGCTGCGCGAGCCGTTCCCGGCCCCGCGCGGCGTGCGTGTGCCGGAGGCCCCCGGGTCCGCCGCGCTCCCGTCGCGGACCGGGGTCGAGGGACTGTCCCCCGGCCTGGCCGAGGGCGGGGAGGTGGAAGGCCGCAAGCGCGTCACCGCGTGGCGGCGCAGCGCAATCGCCTCGTACGAGGACCTCCACGACGACCTGGCGGGGGACGCGACCTCCCGGCTCTCGCCCCACCTGCACTTCGGCACCGTGTCGTCCGTCGAGCTGGTGCACCGTGCCCGCGCCGCCGGAGGCCCGGGCGCGGAGGCGTTCGTACGGCAGCTGTGCTGGCGGGACTTCCACCACCAGGTCCTCTCCGCACGCCCGGCCGCGTCCCGTTCGGACTACCGCCCTCGGCAGGACCGTTGGCGCACAGACGAGGCGGTGGCGGGCGACACGGACGCCTGGAAGGAGGGCCGCACGGGCTATCCGCTGGTGGACGCGGCCATGAGGCAGCTGCGCCACGAGGGCTGGATGCACAACCGGGGGCGGCTTATCGCGGCGAGTTTCCTCGCCAAGACGCTGTACGTGGACTGGCGGGCCGGCGCTCGTCACTTCCTGGATCTGCTCGTCGACGGGGACATCGCCAACAACCAGCTCAACTGGCAGTGGGTGGCGGGCACCGGGACGGACAGCAGGCCCAACCGGGTACTCAATCCCGTGACGCAGGCCAGGCGGTACGACCCGGACGGGACGTACGTACGGCGCTGGGTGCCCGAGCTGGTGGGGGTCACCGGTTCCGCGGTGTTCGAGCCGTGGAAACTCCCGGCGGGGGAACGGTCCGGCTCCGGCTACCCGGAGCCGGTGGTCGGGCTGTCGGAGGGGCTGGCCCGGTTCAAGGAGGCCAGGGGCCTCGGCTGACGGGCCGTGACAGCCTTCCGGTCAGACCTCGCGCCAGCGGGCGTTGGCCCAGGAGAACAGGCCGAAGGCGGCCAGCCCGAGTGCGATGAGGACGAGCAGCCAGGGTCCGACGGGCGTCTCGGTGAAGGAGCGCAGGGTGTCGTCCATGCCCTTGGCCCGGCCCGGTTCGTGCTGGATCGCGGCGGCGATGGCGAATCCACCCGCCGTGGCGAAGACCGCACCCCGGACGGTGCCGCCGAACACGCCCACGACGTCCACCGCCTGACGGGTACTCCTCGCCATCTCGGCCATCTTCAGATGCTTGTGGTGCTTGCGTGCGAGAGCGCGGTAGGCGATCCAGAGACCCGCACCCGTCACCACGGCTCCGGCGATCCCCACGATCCACTGGCCGCCGGTCCATTCGAGAGCACGCGCGGTGACGTCGTCGGTCTGGCGGTCGCTGGAGCCGCTGCCGCTCGACTTGTCGCCGGCCGCGTAGGAGAGCACGGAGTACGAGACGAAGCCGTAGAAGACGAACCGCCCTGCCGCCATGGCGCGCTTGCGCGGCTTGTCGCCGTCTTCGCCCGCCTGGCCGAACAGGGCTTCGGAGAGCCGCCACAGGGCCATGCCCACCAGCGCCACGCCGAGCGCCCAGAGCAGGACGCTCCCGAAGGGCTTCTCGGCTATCTCCGCGATGGCGCCGCCTCGGTCGGCCTGCTTCCCGCCCCCGTCGGAGAAGGCGATGCGGAGGGCCAGGATCCCCACCAAGAGGTAGATCACCCCGCGCGCGACGAAACCCGCGCGGGCCCCCACGTCCATGGCACGGCTCCGCGCGGCTCTTCTCGCCTGACCTCGTGCGTTCGTCGGCAGTGCGTTCGCATTCATGCACTGCCTGATGCCCCTGAAACGGCGATCAATGCAGGGGGACTACCGCGCGGGAGCGGCCGCCCGCCTGCCGCGCCGGCCGCTCGGCGCGTTACGCGCCTTCGTCCGCCGCCTCGCCCTGCGCGGCCTGTCCCTTGGCCCGGCGGCCGACGGCGGCGGCAGCGGCAAGAGCGCTGCTCGCGAACGTGAGCGCCACGAACCACGACCGGTCGAACACATGGCGGCTGGCGTGGTCCAGGGAGTAGCGTCCGGCGCCCGTCAGCCCGATCGCGGCGGCGGTGAAGCCGAGGAAGGCCGGGTACTCGAAGCCGCCGCCGGTCCAGAAGAAGCCCGCGGGGGCGTGTACGGCGACAGCTCCCGCCATCGTGCCGGCCGCGGCGGCACCCGCCGCGGGAGTGGCGAGGCCGAGAGCCAGCAGGACCCCGCCGCCCGCCTCGCCCAGTCCGGCTGCCAGGGCGCTGTGCTTCGGCGGGTGGAAGCCCATGGACTCCATGGCCGCCGTGGTCCCCTCCAGCCCCCCGCCGCCGAACAGGTGGCTCAGCTTCTGGACGCCGTGGATGGCCAGGACGGCGCCCGTACCTGCCCTGAGTACGAGGAGGCCGAGGTCACGCCGGTTGATGCAACTGCAGCTCATGGGTTTCTCCTGTCGACGAGGAGGAACGACGGCGCGGGGCCGTACCCGATCCACTCTCCTCGGCCTCGGGCGCGGGCGGTCGATGGGGTTACTCCATTCGTGGCCCACCCTTGCGGGGACTACGGCGCAGGCCTGCCCGGGACTGCGACGTACGCCATTGTGCAACTAGTTGCATAAAGCCCTTCGGGTGGTCTACAACTGGCTCGACGACACCTGCGAGGAGACCCGGATGAGCCCGTATCCCACCCTGCTGAGCCCGCTCGACCTCGGATTCACCACGCTCCCCAACCGGGTGCTGATGGGGTCGATGCACATCGGTCTCGAGGAGGTCGAGCGCGGCTTCGAGCGCATGGCGGCCTTCTACGCGGCCCGCGCGCGCGGCGGGGTGGGCCTCATCGTCACCGGGGGGATCGCGCCGAGCGACCGGGCGTGCTCCTTTCCCGGCGGGGCCAAGATGACCACCGTGGCCGAGGCGGAGCAGCACTCCCGGGTCACCGCTGCCGTCCACGCGGCGGGTGGCCGGATCGCGATGCAGATCCTGCATTTCGGACGCTACGCCCACCACCCGGATCTGGTGGCACCGAGCGCGCTCAAGGCCCCGATCAGCGGCTTCACTCCGCACGCGCTGACGGACGACGAGGTCGAGGCGACCGTCGAGGACTTCGTCCGCGCTGCGGAGCTCGCACAGCAGGCGGGTTACGACGGTGTCGAGATCATGGGCTCCGAGGGCTATCTGATCAACGAGTTCATCGTCGCCGCGACCAACCACCGCGAGGACCGCTGGGGCGGCTCGTACGAGAACCGCATCCGCTTCCCCGTCGAGATCGTGCGACGGGTCCGTGAGCGCGTCGGGCCTGACTTCATCCTGATCTACCGGCTGTCCATGCTCGACCTGGTGCCGGGCGGTTCCACGCTGGAGGAGGTCGTCCACCTCGCCCGCGAGATCGAGGCGGCCGGAGCGACCATCATCAACACCGGTATCGGCTGGCACGAGGCCCGCATTCCGACCATCGCCACCTCCGTCCCCCGCGGGGCCTTCACCTGGGTGACCGAGAAGGTGCGCGGCGCGGTCTCCGTGCCGCTGGTGACCAGCAACCGCATCAACACCCCCGAGCTCGCGGAGGAGATCCTGGCCTCCGGCCGCGCGGACATGGTGTCGATGGCGCGTCCCTTCCTCGCCGACCCGGACTTCGTCAGCAAGGCGGCCGAGGGCCGGGCCGACGCGATCAACACCTGCATCGGCTGCAACCAGGCCTGCCTGGACCACATCTTCAGCCTGCAGATCACTTCGTGCCTGGTGAATCCGCGTGCCTGCCACGAGACCGAACTCGTGCTCTCGGCGACCCGTGTCCGCAAGCGCGTCGCGGTGGTGGGAGCCGGTCCCGCGGGTCTGGCCTGCGCGGTCACCGCCGCGGAGCGTGGGCACACGGTGACGCTCTTCGACGCCGCCGACGAGATCGGCGGCCAGCTGAACGTCGCGCGGCGGGTCCCCGGCAAGGAGGAGTTCAACGAGACCCTGCGCTACTTCCGCACCCGGCTCGCCGAGGAGGGCGCCGAACTCCGGCTCGGCACCCGCGCCACGGCCACCACGCTCGCGGACTTCGACGAGATCGTCCTGGCCACCGGCGTCGAGCCGCGATCCCCCGCGATCCCGGGTGCCGGTCACCCCAGTGTCGTCAGCTATCTGGACGTGCTGCGCGACGGCGCCCAGGTCGGTGACCGGGTGGCGATCGTCGGCGCGGGCGGCATCGGGTTCGACGTCGCGGAGTTCCTGACCGACGGGGGCGGCGAGGCGAGCCTGGACCCGGAGGTCTTCTTCCGGCAGTGGGGCGTGGACACCGATTACGCGGACCGGGGTGGGCTGCGGGTCCCGGAGCGTCCGAAGCCGGGACGCACGGTGCACCTGATCCAGCGCAAGGCCACCAAGGTCGGTGCGGGACTGGGCAAGACCACCGGGTGGATCCACCGCACCGAGCTGCGTCACCGCGGGGTGACGATGATCGCGGGCGCCTCGTACGACCTGATCGACGACGAGGGCCTGCACCTCACAGTGGACGGCGAGCAGCACCTCCTCGCGGTCGACACCGTGGTGCTCTGTGCCGGGCAGGAACCGCGCCGCGACCTGTACGAGGAGCTGCGCGCCGCCGGCCGGCCGGTGCACCTGATCGGGGGGGCCGACGTGGCCGCCGAGCTGGACGCCAAGCGCGCGATCCGCCAGGGCACTGAGGTCGCCGCGGAGCTGTGACGGTTTCCCCCGCGGCCGTCCCTAGGATGCAGTCCATGTCACTCCCGCACGCGATCCTCACAGCTCTGCTCGAGAAGCCCTCGTCAGGGCTGGAGCTGACGCGGAGGTTCGACCGGTCGATCGGCTACTTCTGGCCGTCCACGCACCAGCAGATCTACCGCGAACTGGGAAGGCTGGAAGAGGCCGGGCACATCCGGGTCCTGCCGGCGGCGCAGCCTGCCCGCGGGCGGAAGAAGGAGTACGAGGTGCTGCCCGCGGGCCGCGAGGAGCTGTCGGCCTGGGTCCGGCTCTCCGAGGACCCGAAGCCTGTCCGCGATCCGCTACTGCTGAGGATGCGGGCCGCGGCGGTGGTCGGGACCCAGGGGCTGGCCGGGGAACTGCGCAGGCACCTCGGGCTGCACCGCGAGCAGCTGGCGGAGTATCTGCGGATCGAGGAGCGGGACTTCCCTCCCGAGCGGACCGCGGACGAGGACCGGCTGCGCCACCTGGTGCTGCGGGGAGGGATCGACCTGGAGACGTTCTGGACGGGCTGGCTGAGCCGGGCGATCGACGAGCTGGACGGCTCAGTCCCGCCGGTCGCGTCCGGCCCCGTGCCCGACGGTCTCTAGCGGACGCCTCCTGAGCACCCGTGCCGGCTTCGGCCGCGGGGCGACCTGCTCTGCGGCTCGCGGAGCGACGGGTGTGGGTCTGGAGATGACGATCCTCGACGGTGTGGGCGGAACGGGCAGTACCGACGCTTCCTCGGCCGGGCTCGCCGCCTGCGCGCGGCTGAGCAGGACCACACCCCACACGGCGGCGAGGCCGCCGACGAGCGCGGGGACCAGTCCGGCCACCCCGCCCTGGAGACGTTCACCCAGCAGGACGAGCCCGATCGCGGCGGCCGCCAGCGGGTTGGCGAGCGTGACCACGGCGAGCGGGGCACCGAGGCCGCCGCGGTAGGCGGTCTGGGAGAGCAGCAGGCCACCCACGGCGAAGAAGGAGACGAGCAGTGCCACGCTCACCAGTCGCCAGCTGAGCAGCGGGCCGGAGTGATCGGTGGCCGCGACGGTGAGCGTCTGGGTGAGGGCGGAGGCCACTCCCGACGTGATGCCCGAAGCCGCCGCGTGCCGGAGGCCGGGGCGGGCTCCCGGGCGGCTGAGCGTGGCGATCAGCGCCGTCGTCACCGCACCGACGCCCAGGACCTCGGGGAGGCTGAGGGTGTCGTGCGGTGCGGAACCGCCTGCGGCCAGCAGCAGTGCGCCGAGGCCGAGGAGGGTGAAGAGCGTGCCGCGCCACTCCGTACGGCTGACCCGGCGGCCGGCCGAGCGCGCGCCGAGCGGCACCGCGGCGACGAGGGTGAGCGCGCCGAGCGGCTGGACGAGGGTGAGCGGGCCGTACTTCAGGGCGGCGACGTGCAGCAGTGCCCCACCCGCGTTCAGGCCGACCGAGGACCACCAGGCACCCCGGCCCAGCAGGCGCAGCGTCCCCGTGGAGGGGTCGGTCCTGGCGGCGAGGCGGGCCTGTGCCACTGCGGCGGAGGCGTAGGCGGCGGCGGAGACCAGGGAGAGAGCGACGGCGATCAGTGTGGCGTTCATCGTCGTATCCCCGATCGTGCGAAGGCGGGCGAGGCGTACGCCTGGGCGGGGACGGCACCCGGCCACGGCAGGTGGGCGGGGCCCTCGGTGCGCGGCAGCTGGAGGGCGGCGTAGGCCAGGGAGAGCAGGGCCGCGACCACGAGCGAGTCGAGCCAGTAGTGGTTCGCTGTGCCCACTATGACGAACAGGGTGATCAACGGGTGCAGCAGCCAGAGCAGGCGCCACCTGGAGCGGGTGGCGACGATGATTCCGACGGCGACCACGAGTGCCCAGCCGAAGTGCAGGGACGGCATCGCGGCGAACTGGTTGGACACGGAGTCGTGCGCGGGACTGTCCCCGTACACCGAGGGGCCGTAGACCTGAGCGGTGTCGACGAGGCCGGCCGCGTGCAGCATGCGCGGCGGTGCGAGCGGGAAGGTCAGGTGCAGCACGAGCGCCGCGCCGGTGAGCGCGGTAAGGATGCGGCGTGACCAGACGTAGTGGCGCGGCCGGCGCAGGTACAGCCAGACCAGGAACGCCAGGGTCACCGGGAAGTGCACCGTCGCGTAGTAGGTGTTCGCGGCCTCGACGAGGTGACGGCCGTGCATGAGCAGACCCTGCACGCTCCCCTCGTCGGGGAGGCCGGCGGCCCGCTCGAAGTTCCATACGTGTCCGGCGTTGCGGAAGGCCTCGTCGACGTGTCCGTTCACGGCCTGGCGGCCGAGTTTGTAGACGAGGAAGAGTCCTGCGACCAGAAGGAGCTCGCGGACGAGGGGCGGTCGGGCTGAGGTGTCCGGCTCCCGGTCCGCAGGCTCGCTGCGGGTGTACATCACCCGTGCCCCTTTGCTGACGGTGTGCTGTCATCGCGTCGGCATGGCCAGTCCGTGCCGCATCGATACGCCAGTGTACCGATACGTCGGCGTATCGGTACACGCGCGTATCGGTACACTGGCGTACCGAGGGTCCCGCCGCAGCTGCTGAGAGGGAAACAGATGCCGTCGCCCGGTTCCGCACAGGAGACATCACTCGCGTCACGCCGGTCGAAGATCACACCGGAGCGCCAGCAAGAGCTGTACGCCGCAGTGCTGGACCTGCTCCGGGAGAGCGGTTACGACTCGCTGACGATGGAGGGCGTGGCGTCGCGCACACGGTGCGGGAAGTCCACGCTCTACCGGCAGTGGGGGTCCAAGCCGGAACTGGTCGTCGCCGCCCTGCGCTGCGCCCGCAAAACACTGCTCTCGGACATCGACACGGGCAGCCTGGCAGGCGACCTGCACGAGGCCGCCCGGGCTGTGGACGCGGCGTCCGGCCAGGACACGGCCCTGATGCACGCGCTCGGTCACGCCGCGCTCCAGAATCCCGACCTCCTCATCGCACTCCGCTCCACGCTGATCGCGCCGTCGATCGCCGCGATCGACACGATGGTCGAGCGCGCCGTGCGACGCGGCGAGATCGCGGCCGACAACCCCGCCGCGGACTTCGTGGCCGCGCAGGTGATCGGAGCGATGCGCAGCATGCCCCTGCTGGAGGGGCGCTATCCGGACGCGGGTTTCCTGACCCGCTTCATCGAATGCGCCGTACTCCCTTCCCTCGGGCTCCCGAACTGCCCGACCAGCCCCCCGAACTGCCCGACCGACCCCCTGGAGAGCGGGGCACGATGAACGTGGGCCGTCGCTCCAGCGGATGACGACGGCCCACCGCGCCGCACCGTGGGGACGGGGTCGGCGCACAAACGGCAGGCCGGCGGTTTCC
>NZ_JBHVCT010000053.1:0-48043 GCF_042803195.1 Streptomyces sp. NPDC057428 | reverse complement strand
CGTCCTGCGCCGCTTCTTCGACGCCCTCGGAGAGCGGCGCACCGCCCGGCTCACGCACATCAGCGCCGACGGCGCCGCCTGGATCGCTGAGGTTCCGGCCGAGCGGGCCGCCGACGCGGTACGCGTGATGGACCCGTTTCACGTGGTGGCATGGGCCACCGACGCCCTGGACACCGAGCGCCGTGCCTCGTGGAACCGGGCCCGCCGCCAGGCCGCCGACCCCGACACCGCCCGCGCGCTGAAGGACTCCCGCTTCGCGCTGTGGAAGAACCAGGCCGACCTCACCGACCGCCAGGCCGCCAAGCTCACCTGGATCGCCGCCACCGACCCACGCCTGCACCGCGCCTGGCGCCTCAAGGAAGCCCTCCGTGCGGTGTTCACCCTGGCCAAGACCCGACCCACCGCCGCCCTGAAGGCCCTGGACCGGTGGATTGGCTGGGCCCGCCGCTGCCGCATCGACAGCTTCGTCGACCTCCAACGCCGCATCCGCCGCCACCACGACGCCATCCGCGCCGCCTTGACCACCGGCATGAGCAACGGCCTGATCGAGTCGACGAACACCAAGACCCGGCTGATTATCCGCCGCGGCTTCGGCTTCCACACCGCAGACGCCATCATCGCCCTCGTCATGCTCACCCTCGCCGGAGACAAACCCACCCTCCCCGGCCGTCAAGTTGCTACAGAGTGACCCACACATACGGCAGGAGAGCCTGTTTCCGCCGGTCGTGTACGTCGTCACGCCTGTGGGCCGGCCGTCAGCGCCCCGCACGGAGCGGGTGACCTTGCCGTCGGCACCGGTGTTGACCGTCACCTTGTCACCCGTGATCAGAGTGACGGTGTGTGAGGACGGCTGATGCACCGTGCGGGCGGGCAGCCGCGGAGTGGCCTGGTCGGCGGGCGTCACGGCGGTGGCCGGGACGACACCCATCGTCAGGGCGGCGCTCGCGGCGAGCGCGATCGGACCTGGTCTGGATATGGGAACGCTGGGCAAGACTCGTCCTGAGAAAGACCGAAGAACGCTCCTGATGATCGGACAGAGTGGGTAGGAGACGGCGGTCCACGCCTGTCGCCTTGTGGTCATGACACATCTGCGTCACCACCCACAGTTCGCGTAACGGACATCTCTGGTGTGCGTGAGATACGTCGGCGAGGCAGGATCCCGTATTAGGCACCGACTTGCCGGGTCCCGCGCCGACACACACGTTCGCGGACGACCTTCGAGGGGTTCTGACTGGTCTCCGCAGGACCGCGGGCTCCGCACGGCCGGCGCGCCCGGGTGGCGTGTGCCGATCAAGCCGCCTGCAGGGGGGCGAACTCTCCGCCGCGGTGCGCGGGAAGACACGCGCGGAGCGCTTTCCAAGCAGGGTGGGGCCCGGCCGATGACGCGCCGGGCCCCGTGTTCTCAGTGGGCGCCCTCAGCCGTCCCGCGCTCCTGCGTGGGCGGCGGCATGACACCCTCCGCGAACTTTCAGTGCTGCCAGAAGTGATGGGCGAGTCCACGCTGGACCGCGCCGGCCATCGCGCTCTCGCCGGCCGCGTTGGGGTGTACAGGTGCGGCCGGGGTCTCCGGGGCGAATGTCTCGATCCACCGGTTGCCGACCGGCTGACAGAGGTCGTGTCCGACGGTGGGTGTGTAGGTGTCCACGTACTTCGCCCCGCCGAGGTGCGCCTGACGGGTGAGCATCTTGTTCAACTCCTTCTCCTTGTCCCGCAGGTAGGAGAAGTCGCCGGCCGCCAGCGGCACCCTGGCGCTCGTACAGCCGACGCCGTCCTCCGGGAAGAGGTCGGGGTAGCCGACGACCACGACGCGGGCGTGCGGAGCGCGGTGGTGGATGCCGCGGAGCACCTGAGCGACCTTGGGGGCGGTCTGCTGGATCGAGCCGGTGACCGTGTCGGTACCACCGGCCGTGTAGTGAGCCCGGCAGGGGGCGCCGGACGGGTCGGTGGCGGAAACCTGAGCACAGGTTCCGAGGATCGTCGAGAAGCCGATGTCGTTACCGCCGATGGTGACGGTCACGAGATCGGTTCCCCGGTCGAGGGCCTCGAACTGGGCGGGCACCGCACCCTGCACGGATGCCATGTTCGCCGTGGTCGCTCCGGCGCAGCTGACGTCGGTCAGCCGCGCGGCCGTCGACCCGGCCACCAACGACGGGTAGTTGTGGTCCGACCGGAGACAGGTCGGGTCCACCTGGCCGGGGACCATCGGCGCGGACGCGTACGAGTCGCCGAGGGCGACGTAGTCCGCGCGGTGCCGACTGTCCGTGGCGGCGCCGGCCGTTGTTGCTCCGGCCGAGACCAGTGCCGCTCCTGCGGAGAGCAGCGCGGCGCCCACGGTCACGGCGCGCGCAGCGCGCGAGGCGGGAAACAGTCTTTGCAAAGCTTGTCCTCTCATGGTCGGGCCGCCTCGGCGGCCCTGGAGTGCCGGCCACAGCCGTGCCGGTCCCGCCGCACGGACGGTCCGGAGCCGTGGCCCGGGCTGAGTCGGCCTCACCGGACACGCAACCGCTGAACCATTTGCACGGCGGTCGCGTGTGGTCGAGGAACCCACTTCTCACACGTAGCGACCCATGAGTAGGTGTCAGGTCTTTTGTAACGACTTGGCTCCTGTCGGACCGCGGCGCCTGCGCGGGGAGCTGTCCGCCTGCGCGTATGTGAACGTCTCAGCTCGCGGCTGGAAGAGGGACAACCGTGTTGAGCAGCTCCTGCCCGTCGGCGTAGCGGTGCAGTTGGGCGCTGAGCAGTTGCTTCACCTGGGGCAGGAAGGCGGACGTGAACGCGCCTGCGTGCGGGCTGATGAGGACGCCCGGCGCGGTCCACAGCGGATGTCCCGCGGGAAGCGGTTCAGGGTCGGTCACGTCGAGGGCCGCTCGCAGTCTGCCTCTTTGCGCTTCGGCGAGCAGGGCTTCCGTGTCCACCACCGGACCACGTGCCATGTTGACGACGAGAGAGCCGTCCTTCATCGCCGCCAGGAAGCCGGCGTCGGCCAGGTGCCGCGTTCCCGCTGTCAGCGGCACCGAAAGGATCACTACGTCCGCCTTCGGCAGCAGGTCGCCCAGGGAGGCCGGAGAGTGGACCGGCCCCCGCCGGGACCAGCGCGCCCTGCCCGCCACTCGTTCCACCTCACAGCCGAAGGGACGCAGGCGTTCCTCGACAGCGGCGCCGATCGAGCCGTACCCCACTATGAGGACCGTGGCGCCGAACAGGGAGGGGCGGACACCTTCCTGCCATCGGCCCATGGCCTGGTTGCGGACGAAGTCCGGCACTCCGCGCAGCGCTGCCAGTGTCAGCGTCAGAGCCATCTCCGCCGTACTGTCGTCGTGCACGCCCCGGGCGTTGCACAGCACGACGTCCTGCCGGAGGTGCGGGAGCAGGTAGTCGACCCCCGCGCTGAGCGCCTGCACCACGCGGAGTCGGGGCATGTGCGGCAACGGCGCCAGGATCACAGCTGCGTCCTTGGCGATCGGGGGCGCGTAGATGGCGACGCGGGCCGGATCGGTGGGGTACTCGCCCCTGCCGTCCCAGTGCGCGTAATCCAGGCGGTCCGGCAGACCGTCGAACTCTTCCTCGGGTATGGGAAGCCAGGCGAGCGCCCGCTCACCGCCGGAGTGGGCCGGCGGCGGTGGGGTTGAGGGGGGTGACTCGACTCACAGTTGTCTCCACTCCTTGGATGCTTGGCGCGGCAGGATCGCGGCGTACGGCATCGGCCCTACGCGGTCAGGGTTGGTCGCGCTCCATCCCGAGAGGGCCCGTGCCGTTCAAGCGCGAGGGCATAAACGGAACCCCCGGGACGTCCAATATAATATGGTTGGTCATCTTATTTAGTGGCAGCCATGCGTCGCTCACGCGTATCGACCTCTCGCGGGAACACACCCGCGAAGGGGTCGGCGGCGCTACGGCTTGCACAGGTCGGCCGGAACCACCGGCCCTCTGTGGCGGGGCTCACGTGAACACTCGTCCGCGCCGGAGCCGTGAACGGTGTGGGCGATCGGATACCGGCGGCGGAGAGCCGGACGATGCCCCGTGAAGGGCGACAGGTGGTGAAACCATGAGCGAGCAGAGCAGGGACGTGGCGACGGGCGCGCTGTGCGGCCGCCTCCCCGACATGGCCGGACCGGACGAGGGACTGCCGTGCGTGCTCGAACGCTTCGAGCTCGCCGGCCATCAGGATCCCCTGGCGGCCTGGGATGCCTTCACTCGCACGTGGAACTGGGCGGCGCTCCTCGGTACCGCCCTCTCCGTCGGAGCCGGGCCGGTTGCCCGCGCAGTGCAGGGTGGCTTCTCGCTGTCCGGCACGTGGCTCCGGCCCACGGGCGAACAGTCCGGATGGTTCGCCGTGCCCGCCGCGGCCGAGCGGCTGCAGGGGCATGTGGGTGCAGGGGGTGACCCGGACCTCTTCGTCATTCCGGAGAGGACGCTTCCGCGAGCCCCGTCCGGCCAGGACGGCGAGCGGGGGCACACATCCGCGTTCGAACTGAAGGATGTCTTCGTGGCGGCCGGGCTTGCCACGCACGCCACGGGAACGGCTCTTCGCGTGGAGGACGCGCTCTTCCTCCGCACCGCCGTCACGGCGATGGCTCTCGGTGCGGCCCGTCGGGTCACCGACGCGCTGGCCGGGCTCGCGCCCGGCGCCGGGGCCGGGGCCGGTGAAGTCTCTGCGGCCGTGTCACCCGCCGCTTCGGCGGTCGAGCTGGCCGCTGTGCTGCACGACGAGCGAACCGCCCTGGCAGCGGTGCTGCGCGGCCTGCCGCGCAGCGGACGAGCAACCGCCTCGGTCTCCGCGGAACCCGCGGCTGCCCATCTGGAACGGGTCGGCCCCATAGTCCGCCATATCGTCGTCGCCGCGTACGAACGGGCACTGCCGTCGACCGGGCACCCCGAAGGACAGTCGCTGGTGCGCACGGTCGAGGACGCTGCACCGATACTTCAGTGCATGCGGTTCGCAGTGGAGACACTGCCGCCGCTCAGCAAGACCCCCACGAGGAAGGCGCAACACGGTGACGAACGTCGCATACCAGGGTGAACCGGGATCCAACTCCTCGACCGTCGCCCGTACGCTGTACCCGACAGGCAGCGAGCTTCCCTTCACGGCTTTCGACCAGGCCCTCGATGCCGTCACGCTGGGTGCTGCCGACGTCGCGGTGATCCCGGTGGACAACTCCGCGGCAGGACGCGTTGCCGACGTACATCACCTGCTGCCGGAGTCAGGACTGTTCATCGTCGCCGAGCACTTCCTGCCCATCCGCTTCGACCTCATGGCGGTGCCAGGCGCATCGCTCGATCAGGTGGAAGTCGTACGCAGCCACGTGCACGCGCTCGGCCAGTGCCGGAAGGTGCTGCGCGAGGGCGGCTGGCGCACCCTGGTCAGCGACGACACGGCCGGGGCGGCACGCGAGGTGGCGGAACTGGGTGATCCACGGCACGCGGCCCTCGCCCCGCCCGCAGCGGCGGGGCTGTTCGACCTGGTGACGCTCAGGGCCGGAGTGGAGGACGATCCCGACAACACCACGCGTTTCGTCGTGCTCTCCCGGGAATCCGCCACACCCCCGTTCACGGGCGAGCCGACGATGACGAGCCTGTTCTTCTGCGTGCGGAACATCCCGAGCGCCCTGTACAAGGCGCTCGGTGGATTCGCCAGCAGCGCCGTCAACCTCACCAAGATCGAGAGTTACCAGATGGGCGCCGGCCTCAATGCCAGCCGGTTCTACGCCGAGATCGAGGGACACCCCGACGAACCGCGGGTCGAACTCGCCCTCCAGGAGTTGGGCTTCTTCTCGACCGAGGTGCGCATCCTCGGCGTGTACCCCGCCCACCCGCACCGGCTGAACGGACGATCCGGCTAAGCGGCGCGGGGGCGACGCGAGGCGTCCGGTGTGCCGCTTAGCGGTGCGAGCCGGCGGGCCGCCCGCACCGCTGCTCATTCGCCGAGAAGCATCTTGCTGAACGGCGTCGGGTCGGCGTACGGATCTTCGATGACCGGCGTATCCCGGCGGTGCACCTCACGTGCGAGTTCGCCGCCCGCTCGTGCGATCCGGTCCATCAGCGACGCCTGCGAGTCATCCCCGCTGCCCCAGTCCTCGGGCGCGGCGAACACACCGGTGGGCATCACGACCGCATGCAGGTACGTGAACATGGGCCGCAGCGCGTGGTCGAGCACCAGCGAGTGCCTGCCGGTTCCGCCCGTGGCCGCGATCAGCACGGGCTTGTCCACCAGCGCCTGGTCGTCAAGGCTGTCGAAGAACATCTTGAACAGGCCGTTGTACGAGGCGGTGAAGGTGGGTGTCACCGTGATCAGGCCGTCCGAACGCGCGATGGTGTCGAACACCGACGCCAGTTCGGTCGACGGCTGACCGGTCAGGAGGTGGTTCACCACGTCATGGGCGTGGGAGCGCACCTCCACGAACTCGAGCTCGACCTGATCGCCGAGGAGTCCGAGCTCCGTGCGTGCCGTGTCCGCGATCCTGTCCGCCAGCATCCGGGTCGATGACGGCAGCCGCAGTCCGGCGGAGACGATGACCAGTGTGCGCTTCATCGGGCGATCTCCTCGGAGCGCGCGTCCTGTGCCTGCGCCGCCTTGAGGGACGCGTGGGTCGGGGCGTCCGGTATGTGCGCCGGACGGTCCGCGGCGAACTCCTTCCGCAGCACCGGCAGGATCTCCCCCAGCATCTCGATCTGCTGAAGCACGGTCTTGCGGGGCACTCCGATGCCGTCGACGTTGAAGAGCTGCCGCTGGTAGGAGCCGCCGGCGAGCTCCTTGTAGGCGAGTACCCGCTCGATCACCTCCTGCGGGCTCCCGACCACGACGGCGGTCCGTTCCTTTGTCTCCTCCAGCGAGGGGCCGCCGCCGTACGCCTGTGAGTTGTCGAAGTAGGGACGGAACTCGCTCATCGCGTCCTGCGACGTCTTTCCGATGAAGAGCTGGGCCGCCAGTCCGACGGTCGCCTGATCGGCGGGGCCGTGTCCGTAGTGCTCGAAACGTCGACGGTAGAGGCCGACCAACTGCTGGACGTGCTCCTTCGGCCAGAAGATGTTGTTGTGGAAGAACCCGTCGCCGTAGTAGGCGGCCTGTTCGGCGATCTCCGGGGAGCGGATGGACGCGTGCCAGACGAACGGCGGGGTGCCGTCCAGGGGCCGGGGGGTCGCGGTGAAGGACTGGAGCGGGGTGCGGAACTTCCCTTCCCAGTCGACGACGTCCTCGCGCCACAGCTTGTGCAGCAGGGCGTAGTTCTCGATCGCGAGCGGGATGCCCTGCCGGATGTCCTTGCCGAACCAGGGGTAGACCGGTCCGGTGTTGCCGCGTCCCATCATCAGGTCGACGCGGCCGTCGGCGAGGTGCTGGAGCGTGGCGTAGTCCTCCGCGATCTTCACCGGGTCGTTGGTGGTGATCAGGGTGGTGGACGTCGACAGCAGGATCCGGCTGGTCCGCGCCGCGACGTACCCGAGGATCGTGGTGGGTGACGACGGGACGAACGGCCGGTTGTGGTGCTCGCCGAGCGCGAATACGTCCAGGCCCACCTCTTCGGCGAGCTGTGCGTACTCCGTCAATGCCTTGATCCGCTCGTGCTCCGAGGGCGTGTGCCCGGACAGCGGGTCACGAGCAAGGTCCCCGACGCCGAAGATTCCGAAGTGCATGGTTATCAGCCTGCCTATCATCCGATTGTGTTCTTGCTGTCAAGGAGAGCCGGTATGCCGCGGCCCTAGGTCGCGCCGGGCGGGACGGGAGTCCGATGCCGACGTCGTGCGCGAGGGCGTGTTCCTCCAGGCCGGGCGGAAAGCTGTCCGGCAGCGGATGTCGCCCGCCACCGCCCCTGCCGCTGCGGTCCTGCCCCCGCGTGTCCGCACCGTTCCTCCCTCCTCGCCGCGGCGGCGCCCGATTGCGGAGGAACGGCTGTTGCCGTGTACGCCAGGTCGTCGTCGCGGAATTCGGCCGGGGTGGAGCTCGGCAGACCTCTTTTATTGCTGCGCGAAGCAATAATATCGTTGAATGCTTCGCCGGGCAAGTAAAAGTCCGATGGGCGGTAGGCGGGCGGCACCCGCACTCCGCGGACGGCGGGCGGTTTCACGCCTCCTGGTGCTGCCGCGGGATCTTCAGCTCCGGGATGCGATCCAGGGTGATGCCGAAGTGGTCGCGGTACGCGGCGATGACGGAGTCGTCAGGCAGGTCCTGCGCCTGCTGCCGGCCCTCGGCGTCCGTGATCAGCAGCTTGCGTCCGCTCAGGGTGACCCGACCGGACTCCGTGGGCAGGGAGCAGATCAGGGACTGGGTGAAATGCGCTTGGGGGGAGGTGGAGTGCCACCAGCAGGCCGTCGCGAAGTCCGACAGTGCGCGTGGGCGTGCTTCGACGCGGTACTGCAACGCACCGTCCCGGTAGACGTCGAGGTCGCCGTCGGGGGTGTCCTCGATGCGGAAGACGCCGCCGGGGCCCTG
This sequence comes from Streptomyces sp. NPDC057428, assembly GCF_042803195.1. NCBI lineage: Bacteria > Bacillati > Actinomycetota > Actinomycetes > Kitasatosporales > Streptomycetaceae > Streptomyces > Streptomyces sp. NPDC057428. Next base: position 39,618 of record NZ_JBHVCT010000053.1, on the reverse strand, counting down.
CTGCTCACCCCGGTCGTCCAGGCGAAGCGGGAACTCGATCTGTCGCCCGAATCCCACGTCCACCAGCCAGGGCTCGGGGGCGTCCACGCGTAGTGCGAGGTGGTCGAAGGGCGGCCCGAAGTCGTCGCCCACGAACACACGTGCGGCCAGGAGGCTGACGCGATAGCCCAGGCCGGTCAGCAGCGCCGCGAAGGCGCCGTTCGATTCGTAACAGATTCCGCCCCGCCGTGCCCCGGATATCTTGTCCATCAGGGATCGCGGGTCCAGGCTGATCGGCTCACCCAGGTGAATGCTCAGGTTCTCGAACGGCACGGTATGCACGTGTCGGTACTGCAGTTCGCGCAGGTGCTCGACGTCCGGCAGTGCGGGACGCGCGGCGCCGATGCGCTCGAGGTAGGCGGCGACCCGGCGCTGGCCGATGTGCAGCTCACTTGCGGTGTCGGCGTCGGTCTTCTCCGGTCCAGGCCGTCCATCGACGGGTGAATCGGTCATGGCGCTTCTCCTTCTGGGGTTGTCAAGTGGTCGAGCGGTGACGGGGCTGTCACAGGTGGAACCGACATTAAATAGTTGACTCAACAAGCATCGTACTGTATTTTGCTCGTTGAATCCGCTGATCGTGGTGAGCGGGGCTGTCCCCGCCGACCATCCCTGGCGAGGGCCGCGCCGGTGTGTGAGTGGTTAGCGCGCCCATCGTCGGACGGGGCGTCCTTCACCTCTGCCGATGTCTCGCGCGGCCTACCGTCGGCGGGTCGAGTCCGCGACACCTCGCCGGTCGAGGCACTCCAGCCCCTCTGACGCCCCAGCGGCTCGTGTGCGTCCGGCGCGCCCGGTGCTGTCGGCTGACGAGCAGCGACAGCTTCGCGTGGCTGCGCGCTCGGCGTCTGCCGGCCCATTTCGTCTACTTCCGGAGAAAACCAGTGTCCTTGCACCGCCTCACCGACATCACCCTCGGAGTACCGAACGTCGAGGAAACCGTCGAGTACTACACGGCCTTCGGGCTCATCCCTGAGCCGTCGGACAACGAGACGGAACACTGGTTCGGCACCGTCGACGGCGGCCCGCGCCAACTGCGGATCGTGCAGGCACCGATACGGCGACTGCTGTCGCTCGGAGTCGGCGCCGATGACCGTGACGACCTCGGACGGATAGAGAGCTCGCTCCGACGGACCGATGCCGCCGTCACCGTCGAGGGTGATCAGCTGCGAACCACGGAGCCGGTCACGGGGCTCTCCGTCACGGTCTCAGTCGCGCCGCACATCGAACAGCAGGCCACTCCTGCGGGACCGTTCAACACGCCGGGCACCATCGGGCGCCCGAATGCCCGTGCGGCCTCCCTCCTGCGGTCGGGCCCGGTGCGCCCTCGCAAGCTCGGGCACATCTCCCTCGGGTCAACCGACGTCGCGACCACGCAGCGGTTCTTCACGGAGGGCATCGGCTTCAAGGTGAGCGACGAGGTCAGGGACTTCGGGGCCTTCCTGCGATGCTCCCCGGACCATCACAACCTCGCCGTCCAGGCGGCCCCGGTGCCTTTCATGCATCACAGTTCGTGGGAGGTGGACGACGTCGACGAGATCGGTCGCGGAGCCGAGTCCATGCTGGCGGACCATCCGGAGCGGCACACCTGGGGTCTGGGCCGGCACTGGGTGGGTGCGAACTACTTCTACTACTTCCGTGATCCGGCCGGAAACCTCAGCGAGTACTACTCCGACATGGACCAGATCACCGAGGACGAACTCTGGAATCCCGGCGTCTTCGACCTCCAGCACGGCAACTTCTGGGGCCCGCCGCTTCCGCCGTCGATGATCGAGCCCGAGGACCTCGCCGAACTGATGGCCGGGTTCCACTGAGCTCCGGCCGACCCGCATCCCTTCATCGCGCGCCGAGTCCCGGCGGGTCGTCGCAAGGGCGTGCGGGACGGGCGCGGCTGGAGCGTCCTCTCCGGGCAGGCGCTCCCTGAAGGTCAGTGAGGACGGTGTCCCGTCAGGTCTCGCCAGTTGTCCTTGGCGTCGTCGAGAGCCGCTCTCGCCTTCGGGAGTTCAGGGGAGGTGTCGCGGCGCAGGCGGGCCTTCTCGCGTTCCTCCTGCGCCGCCGTCACAGGACCGGTCGCAGTCCTGGCCCGCTGTAGTTCGGCCTCGAGCCTGCGGATGGCGCCACTGCGCTTGTCGCGACGCCGACCGGCCTTCACGGAAGCGTTGTGCAGCCGTGTCCTGAACTGGCGGACCGTGTCCTCGGGGAACTCCCCGGCGCTGTAACGCTCCACGACCTCGTGCCCGTCCGGCTCTGTCAGGTGCATGTGCCACGTCTTGGCCGGCCGGCCGGGCTCGAGCCGGACCTCCAGTCCGGCCAGCGGTACCTCGGTACGGCCGACGAGCACCGCCTCCTCGTGCAGGACGATCCGGCCCAACTGCTCCACGCGGCGTCCGGGCTTCGGTGTGCGCTGCTGCTGCAGAGCGGCCTCGATCCGGCCTATGCGCCGCCGGTACGCCCGCTCGGCACGCATCGCCTTGACCCATGCCTGCCACGATTCACGCAGGGCGGCATTCCTCAGGCCCCGTACGAGCCCGCGGGCGCCGGCCAAGCTCTTGCGGTCGCTCCGGTACTTCCGCTGGAACGCGTACGCGGGAGCGCCCGGGTACCGGATCAGTCGCCATACCGGCCACCCCATGCCGAAGGCCACCACGAGTGCGACCCACCAGATCCCAGCCATCCCTCCCCGCCTTTCGTCCAGCATGTGCATGCCCCGATGCCACCAAGATCAGCCGTGTTGCGACCTCTGATGCCCGTTCATGTCACGATGCGCCGGCGGACGGAGTCACGCGGCGAGTGCTCGGCAGGCGTCCGGGGAGGCGTGTTGCCGGTCCGCATGCGCTGCTCAGGTCCTCCTGCGCGCGGTCCGAGCGCAGCGGCAGCGGGGTGGAGGCGTCGGGTTCACGCCGTCCCCTCGGGCGAGGCGGCCGAAGTGAGACACCCGATGCGAGACGCTGGCAGCGTGGCAGACACGTGTGCTGTCCCGCCGAGGATGCCCCCGCCGGAGTCAGCGAGGAACGGCGAGGCCGACCCGCACGGACAGTCCGCGTCCGTCAGGTCTTCCCACAGCGGATCCGGCTCCATACGTGTCACCCAAGCCTGGTACCGTGCCGAACGCCGACGCGGAGCACACGTCGTGTGTGCGGGCTGGCAAAGCCCCGCGACGTACCGCCGGTGGCTGACACCGCGTTCCGCGCGACGGGGCCCTGGGAACGGTTCGTCAACCGTTCCCAGGGCCCCGGTGTCTTCTGCGGTTCCGTCACAAGACGTGTGTCACGTCACCGCCGAGGTTCAGCCCGCAGAAGCGGGCGCCGCCGTCGACTCCCGGAGCCGGATCGATCAATCTGGACCGGGGATCCAGGTCGATCGACACCACACTGCCCGGCGCGAAGCCCGGGATCTGGCTCGGCCGACCGGTACTGTGCTCCAGCCAGCGGACCGTATGCGCGATGTTGACCGCCCACAGCGGCTCGTCGGGCAGCACACCCAGCACGAGCGACCGGGAACCCGGACCTGCCGCCAGCAATCGCCGCTCCAGCTCTTCCGCCTGTTCCGCCACCGGCCCTTGCCACAGGCGTTTGGCCCGGTTCACGTCCTGGCTCTCGCTCTCGCCGAGCGGGTCGCCGGCCACGCCCTCCGTCGCGGCGGCCCCCTCGTCGGCGACCGTTGCCCTCAGCGCCGCGGCACGGCGCCGGTACTCACCAGCCGTGGTTTCGGCCTGTTCGATCAGTTGCTTGACGACCTGTCGGCGACCCTCGTTCCTCGTGGTGGCCACGTAGGTCCTGGCCCGGTCGATCAGCGTTTCGAGCGCCTCGGTGCGTCGCTCCGCTTCGTGGTCGCCCGTACTCCGGTAGTCGTTAAGCAACCGGTCGATATCCGCCACCCTGGAGAGGGACCGCAGTTCCGTCCCCGCCGCGCCGGTGCTCTCCAGGAAGGTGGCCGGGTCCAGGAGGTCGACCGCCTCGGGTACGGCGCGTGAGGCCTGGGCCGCGCCCTCAGAGGCGGGAGGAGCAGTGGCCGCCACTGCCGACGCGTTCTTGAACAGGACCGGTGTGACGGGCACTCCGACGTGCTCGCTGATGCGCCGGGCGGTGTTGGCCAGCCACCGCAGCCCGTCTTCAGGTGACAGGCTCGGCCGGATCTTGTTGCTCATGTAGCGGCCGGACTTGTCGGTGAGTTGCCAGCTCCGTGCCACGGGGTCGTAGGAGAGCTCCCCGCTGATCCGCGCCGGCCGGACGACGGTGGCGCCGTCGGTGCGGAATCCGGCGGCGACGGTGGGATGGCCCTGATTGTCGATCGCTGCTGCGAGCTGCTCCGGAGTGAGGTCCTTGTCGACGCGCCGCATGGCGGACCACAGCTCGTCGAGCTCGTCCTTCGTCATGATCGTCAGCACCTGGTCGCTTCCGATGCTGATCTCACCGTCCTCGTCGACGGCGTAGTGCCAGACGCCGTCGGTCCGCTCCAGCAGTGCGGGCTTGAACTCCTCCAAGCGGTACCACAGGGGATTGAGACGCACCTGAGCGGAGTCCTGGGCGTCGCGCTCACGGTCCTTGACCTTCTTCGGCCCTGCCAGGGGGCCGTACGCGCGATCCAGCTCCTGAGTTCCCGTACCCGCCACGAACGCGCCGTGGGCGATGGTCGGCCGTTCCGCGTCCTTGGCCAGGATCGGAACGCCCAGGGATGCGCTCAGTACCTCCGCCGCGTTGCGCACCCAGCGGGTGACGGTGGCCGGCTCCACTCCGGGGCGAACGGCGGGGCCCACGTATCGGCTGGACGCGTCGATGGTCCACCGGTCGGTCAGGGGGTCACGGAAGAGTTCACCGCCGACGCGAGCGGGACCGACGACCGTCGCCCCCGCCTCGTCGAAGCCGGCCGCCACGGTGGGCACTCCCTGGTCGTTGAGCAGGCCCCGCAGGTCCTGCGCCGTCAGGTCGGGCCGGGCGGTCCGCATCGCGGCGAGGAGCCGGTGCCGTTCCTCCTCCCCGGCGATGGACCAGACGTCCTCGCTCCCGAGGAAGAAGCGGCCGTCCTCGTCGATGGCGTACAACCACACCCCGCCGCGCTCCAGGAGCGCGGGTCGGAAGTCCTCCAGCGGATACCACAAGGGGTTCAACCGCACCTGTGGCGCCACCATGTCGTCCTGCTCGCCGCGTTTCACCGTCTTCGGCAGTACGGCGGGCCCGAACAAGGCGTCCAACGATTCCTCCGGCCCGGTCCGGTCGCCGCTGCGGCCGAGGGGCGGAGTGTGGGACCCCGGTGCCTCGCCGTGAACGGCGGGCTGCTCCGGACTCAGGGGGTTCAGCGGAGGCCCAGGGCGTTCGACCCTCGTGACGGGCTTCCCGGGCTCGGTCTCGGCGGCCTCCGTTCCACGGCGTTCCGGTCGCTTGCCCTCTCGGATCTCCCGCCGCCGGGCATCGGCCGGAGCCGACGGGTTGTCGGCGTGGCGCGCGCTCTCGCTCCCGTCCGGTGTGGCCTCCTGCACCTGGCGGGGGCGCTCGTGTGCGTCCGGCGTGGTCCCGTGGGCCGCAGGCTCGCGGGTTCCAGGGCGGCTGGTCTCCGGGCGCCCGTCCCATCGCCCGTACGTCTCGGAATCCGGCGGAGCGCTCAACCTGCTGTCCTGACGCGGAACGGCTGCCAGATACGAGCCCGCTCGTTGATACACGGTCACCTGGCCGCGTGTGCCGGAGGCATCGGGCCCTGCGCCTGAGTGGAACCGGTAGGAGCCGTCCTCCTGGACGACGGTCAGGTCGATGTCCAGAGTCCGCGCGGTCACGGAAGCGGCCAGGTCGGCCGTCTCCGTGTTCCACCGGCGCGCCGTACGCAGGTTCAGCCTGACGAGCCGGTGTCGCTGTTCCGGAGCGAGGCCGACACGAACGGCTTCGGGCAGCCGGCCACCGTTCGCGGTGATCTCGCGGTACAGGGAGTCGTCGTCCTGTATCAGGGGACCGAGCAGCCGCTTCACCTCCTCAGGGTGGAAGACGGCCAGCGGATCGAGTACGGCACCGGTGGGAACCTCCGCGCTCTGCGAGACCGTCGCCGCCAGGCTCTCGCCGGAACGGCCGGGCTTGCCGCTCCTGGCCTGTTCGACCGCGGCGTAGAAGCCGTTCCCGTCGCCCGGCGGCCGGTGCAGGTCGAGAACCCGGTTCCGGCCGTCGGGGTCCACCGCCGTCAGGGTGCGGTGATCGGTGGCCGCGTCGTAGTGCCGCAGGCGCCGAACGCCCCCGGCCTCCCGCTGCCACGGCGGCCGGGCATGCGCGGGCCGGACGCCGGTGATCTGCCGCGCTTGCTCCGCCTTCGATGCCTCAACCGTCGATACCCCAGCCTCTGATGCGTCAGCCTTCGAGCCCTCGGCCCTCGCCTCACCGCCCGAGGCCGTCGCCGCAGGCGCCTGCGTCCTCGCGGCGTCCGCCTTCCGCGCACCGGTCCGGCTCGTGGCGGTCGGCGGCTGTGGCGCCCTGAAGGTGACCGCAGAGGGCCGCGGTGTGTCCCCGAGCTGCCTGCGGCCCTCCTCCGTCGCCGCCAGCAGGTGCCAGCGAGTGAGCCGGTCAGCGCCCTCACGGACGTCGGCGTACTCGTCGGCGACTGCCTCGGCGTACGCGAGCCGGTCCTGCAGAGCGACACGGAAGGACTCCAACCGCTCCTGTGCCACTGCCTGTCCGGTACGGGCGGTGTCGAGTGCCTCCGCGGCCCGCTGCCCCTGGGCCAGCGCCGACCGGGCGTCCTCCAACTGCTGGGAGCGCACCTCCCCCCACCCGTCGTGCGCCGGTTCGACGAGGTCGCTCTCCCGCTCCAGTGCTTCGAGGGCGCGACGTGCGGCAGCGAGGTCGGGGACGTCCCGGGCCGCAAGCGCGGCCAAGGCGCCCTCGGCCGCGCGCAGTTCGGCCTCGAGCTTGTGACCCGTGCCTCGCCGCAGGTCCCAGTAGGCCGTGTCGGCAGCGGTCCACGTCTTGTCGGCCCGGCTCACCGCGTCCCACGCCCGGGCCACCTCCGGGGGGAAACGCACGTCGTCGATCAGACCGAGACCGCGCGCGACGTCCTCGCGCACCCAGGCGAGCACCGTGGCATCGGTCTCCAAGGCCTGGGGTCCTCGTGCGGGGTTGCCGAAGACACTGCGGAAGGCCCTGCCCGCCGAGCTGTCCTTCACGTGGTGACGGACGACCGCGAGGCTCAGCCAGGTCGTGGGGATGGCGAACAGGAACGCCCGGTCCTTCTCCGGCTTCACGTTGACCGAGGCGAGCCGTTCGCCGGACACACCCATCGCCACCGAGTCGCCCTCCTGGGCGCCTGACCCCGTACCCGACTGGGTCGTGCCGGTGCTCGCCGTGGACGTGGTCGGCCCCGCGGAGAGCACCTGCTCCGACACCCCCTGCTGGGAGGCGAAGGAACCGCCGCCGTGGACCTCCCGCTCGGGCGCCTCGAACTTCATCCCGTCCGCCACGGTGAGCAGGCGGGCCGCCGAGAGGTCAGGCCTGGAGTACAGGGTGAGACTGCCGTCGGCGCCGCCGAGGAAGCCCCGGTCGGTCAGACCCGCCACCGCGTAGCCGGCCGGGGTCAGCGTCTGCCCGTAGAAGGCGGTGAGCGCACCGTTGGACGTACCGTCCTCCAGACTCTGCGCCGCGCCGGTACCGGATCGCGTCAGGGGGGTGTCCTTGGCGCGCCTCAGCACGTCACCGTCGAGGGCGCCGCCCCTCGGTACGGACAGCGACGTGTCGTACGCCGCACCCAGCGCCACCGTGGTGGCCGTGTGGAGCCGGTCCAGGCCCACGATCCGCCGGACTGAGAACCCCTCGCCAGGCATCTCGAACGGCTTCACCTCGCCACCGGCAGGGTGCCCGACGTCGTGCCAGCCTCCTGATCCCAACGACTGCGGGACGTCGACCCGGCGCGGTCCCGCGCCCTCGGACGGTACCGCCGGCGCCAGAACGTCGTCGTGCGCCGCCGGCTCCGACGGATCCGGCCGCATCAGACTCATCGGGACATGTTCGATCAGGCGGCCGGCGTCCGCCTCGGCCGAGATCGTCAGCTGCCGGCGGCCGATCAGTTTCCGCCAGGATCGATCGGCCTGCTCGACGACAACGCGGCCTGCCCGGTCCCGCTGAGCGAGGGACGGATCCACCCGCTCGGTGTCGGTGACGTCCAGCGTCAGACGGATCGTGTAGCGGGTGGCGTACTCGCCGTGTGCTTGCGTGGTCGTCGCGGTCGAGATCCTGACCGTGCCCTCACTGCGGGACTGGGTGACCGACCGCAGCGCGGAACCCGACTGCGAGTACGTGGGGCCCGCGGTCCTGACCGTGCCGCTGCTGACGTGCGCGCCCTCGGAGACCGCTACCCCCAGTGAGGCCCCCGACGTCCTGCCGCGGTCCTCCTGCACGCTCTCCACCGCCTGGCGGTGCTCCTCCAGTTCCACACCGTGGCCCATGCCGCGGAACCCGCCCGCCCGCTCCTCGACCGGGATCAACTCGGCCCGCAGCCGCACCTGACGCTCCCCGATCCATACCTGAGCGGTCCGCGAGCCCCAACGGCCGATGCGAGCCGGCACCGAGGAACCCGCGCCGGTCATCTCCTTGCCGATCGCGCGCACCACACGGTCCGACACCAGCCGGCGGAGCTGATCCCGGTCCGCCGCCGACAGCCCGAACGGGCGCAGTTCCTCCTCGAACTGCCGCAACGCAGCTGACGTGTCCAGCGAGTTGACGGCCCACGTGCCGAACGGGTTGTCGCGCAGCCACGGCAGCGGCGACCACGAACGCCTCGTGTACAGCGGTACGTCGCCGAAGCCGTCCTTCAGAAGTCCGAGCCGGTAGGCACTCTTCTCCGGGACATGCCCCATCCAGCCCTGGTCGAGCTCGATCCGGCGGCCCGCCGCTCCGGCCAGGGAAGCCGGCACTCTCCGCGAACCGGTCGCCCGCTCACCGACCTTGCTGGAGACCGCCGCGACCTCGTGGGCCACGGAAGCGGTCACCACGACCTGGCGCCCCGTGTCCTTGCGGTTGATCTCAGCCACCGCCGACCGGGAGACCGTGACCGATCTGGACGTGTCCAGGCGGAATGGGCTGGCCACCAGGGTGTAGTTACCCGTGACACCGTCTCCGACGTGATGGGAGTTCAGATAACCGATCTGCCCGCCGAGGAACACCGTGGTGGTCCGGTTGGTGCGGCCGGCGGCCTGCGTGAGGCCGCCCAGCGTGGTCTCGGTCTCGATCCTCACCGCCTCGGTCACCGCTGCCATGTCGCCACCGAGGGTGGTCCGGTGCGCCAGCGCCGTCGTCCGGTCGAGGTACGGGGCCTGGGACCACAAGGACGTCGCCCGCCAGCCCGCCGGTGCGGAGCTCTGGTCGAAGTTCGCGGTGAGAGAGCGACCCTCGAAGATCCGGGCCACGGCGTCGTGGGCGGGGGCGCCCTTCAGCGTCACGAGCCACGACCCGCCGGAGGCATCCTTCACCGCCCGCTCCGCGGCGGCCGTGAGCATCTCGTGGGCGGTGACGGAGACCGTCTGGTGAGGGTGTTCCGACAGCCTGGAGGAGTCCCGCCCGGCCAGCCCCGCCAAGAACTCCGGAGTGGCCAGGACCAGGTCACGGGCGAGGGAGAAGGGGATGATCCGCGCCGGTTCAGGAGCCACCGCAGGGGCCAGGGCGACCCCCGGCGCGTGCTCCACGGGAAGGCTCAGCAGCACCCTCCCGACGCCCGGTGCCGCTGCTCGCTCCGGCCCGGCCTGCGGCGGTTCGATCAGTGTGGCCGGCTTGTCCGTGAACACGAACGGCTGGGTGCCCAGCACGTTCATGGACAGCAGACCGCGCATCCATCTGCGGGGCCGCCAGAAGCCGCCCGCCTCGGCCGTGAGGGCGATTTCGTAGCTGTGCAGGTGCGAGCCGCCGGTGCCGATCGACATGGCCTCGTGCGTGGCGCCGTGACCGTAGCCGCTTTCGGACTCCGTACGCCCGCCCAGCATGGCGCCCACGGACGCGGTGGCGCTGCTCCGGGGCCGGCCGATCTGGTCCGTGGCGGTGTCGCGTCCAGAGATCAGGCCTTCGACACCAGCCTGTACCCCGCGGGCCCCGCCCTGCCGGCCACCCAGGTTCTCGCTGCCCGGTGCGCTGTACCGCAGCCGCAGGTCCTCCTGTTTCCCCTCGTAACGCCGTCCGGTCAAGGACGCGTCCACCCACACGTACCGGTGCCCGCGCGACAGGGTGCCCGAGTCGACCAGACCGAACCGGAGCCCGGTGGTCGTCATCGTCTCCAGGCCGGAGGCCATGCCCTGGTGCGACAGCGTGTTGAGTACCTCCAGCGTGTTGGACACCGCGGTCTCGAAGTGACCGGCGTCGCGCCATCGCGGATTTGCGGGATTGAGCTCGTCCAGCGGCGCGACGAGGTCCGGGTAGACCGTGCCGATCCGCCTCAGAACGGCGTCGGCGAAGTGCTCGGCGAACGTGACCGGGCGGCCGTCCATCTCCCGCGTGAGGCTTCCGTCGGCGAAGGTGAACTCCTCCACACGGCTCATACCGAGCGTCGACGGCCCGTCGGTGGCGAGCCACGGCGGCGGCGCGGGTTCCGTCGTCCCTCGCGCGACCCCCGTGTCGAGTCCGGATAGGCGGCGTGCCTCGGTACGGGACAGCCGCTCCACCGCCCAGGTCTGGAACGTCTCGGTGCGCGGCGCCTCGCTCCACTTGCGGGGGGAGTTCTTCCGCAGCCTGCCCCGCTGTCCCGCTCCGGCCCCGCGCGGTTCGGGAAGGGCCGCCTTGGTGTCGGCCGGAGCGGTGACGGTAACCGTCTTCTGCACCAGGTACAGGCCGGTTGCAGCGCCCTTGGCCTGTGCGGCCGACTTGACGGCGCCGGAGCCGCCGAAGACGGAACTTCGGGCGCGGGAGGCGCCGTAGCGGAAGCTGATCCCGGCCAGCAGGCGCAGATCGAACGCCCCGTCCTCCAGACCGAACAGGTGGAACCCGGGTCCCGCGGACGCCCCGGCCTCGGCACCGAGGGTGTGCCGGATCAGCCTCTCGTTGCGCACGGTGGACTGTGCGATGTCCCGCAGCTCGGCCGCGGTGGTCTCGTTGATCAGGACCGCGTCACCGGACACGACACGCACGGAGAACACGCCTGCCGGATCTCCGCCGTCGTGACCGCGGGACAGCATCGGGGTATAGGCGGGGCCGTTGTTCAGCGCACGGCTCATGCGCTGGAAGCCCTCACTGGAGAAGAAGTCGTCGAGCTGGGTGGCGGCGATGGCACCCTCCTGTGCGCCGACCTGCCGCAGCGCCCAGTCCCGGATGTGCCCCACCGGCCCGTAGGCTTCGGTGTTCGCCATCCGGAAGCGGGAGTTGGGCCCCAGCATCAGCCGTTCGGGCAACGAGTCCTGGAGTGTCTTCGGCACCGTGAGGCTGTCCGCGAGCCGCACCATGAGCCCGTCGCGTACCGCGAAGCCGAAGGCCACCGGCTGACTGCTCCGGTCGCCGACGGTGACGGCCTTGCCGTCCGGCCCGATCGGACGGCCCGAGCGGTCCGTCACCGAGAACTCGTACCAGACGTCGTCCAGATGCGCGTGCGAGCTGTCGGTGGTGCGGGTCTCGGTCTGGTTCACCACCTGGTTCTGCAGGTTGTACCGTGCCTGCTTGCCGATGGCCATCTGCACGAACACCCGGCCCCAGGCGGTCGCGACGTGCTTGAGCGGGCCCAGCGGCGCCGTCGGCGCCAGCCTCAGCGAGGTGCTGTTGACCTCGATCTCGCCGCTGGTGGCCGTGAACCGCTGCATCGTGTCGATCTTGACCGGCTTCCCGGCGCCGAAGGTGAAGCGCTCCCACTGTCCGTAGGGTCGGGCGGTCACGTGCAGAGTCCGGGTCCTCCTGTCGACCGTGCGGTAGACGAACCGCCGGCCGTCGCCGAAGAACGACTGAGGCGCGGACCGGAGACCGGCGCCGACCTCGTCCAGCAGACCGAATCCGCTGTCGCCCGGTACGGGCCGGGTCACCGCCGCCCCGGACAGCGTGCGACCGAGTTCCTCGACGACGAGTTCGGTGCCGCGCAGTGTGCGAGCGCTCTGGCCGAAGCTGAAGGACCGCTGTACGACGTCCTGCGGGAGCCCGGGCAGACGGGAGCCGACACCACCGCTCATGTAGAGCGGCAGCCGTGCCGCGTCGGTGAACAGGACAGGCCCGGTGGTGACCGGCGCAGCCGGCAGATCACGGTCCAAGCGGGGCGGCCGGCGCGTGTCCAGATCCTCCCCGATCCGGACCTGCCGAGGTGCGGTGACGTGGGGGAGTGGTGTCTGCACGGTGGCGGGAGCCTGACGCACAGGTGCCGCTGTCGACCCCGATCCCGCCTCCGCGGCCCGCTGCCCGGTCTCCGGTGATGCCCCCGCCCGTATGCCGGACGTCGCACCGGTCCTGAACGCGTCGCGCAGCTGAATCGACAGCTTCCGAGCCGGATGGTCGGAGCTCACCGGATCGAGCCCTGAATCGTCGGAGCGGATACGGTCGGCGACCAGGTGGACGATGTCCTCGTACAGGCGGGTGTACCGGTGTGCGGGCGCGTTCGTCCGCTCCGTCTCCCTGATGACGGGAGGTGCTCGATGGGCCTCGGCCGTGATGTCGGCCGCTCGCCTCAGCAGGTCGTGCAGTTCCTGGCGGTCGAGATCGCTCAGGTTCTCCCGCGCCCGCGCGAACTCGTCGTGCCAGTGCTCCCAGATCTCCTGACGTACCTCCGGATACGCGGCCGTGACCGTAGTCCGCCCGGCATCCGGCAGCTGCTCGAAGTACGCCGTCAGCGCGGCCAGCCGTTGCCGCGGATCGGAGAGCCGCTTCACCTCGTGCGCGAGCTGCCGCGGTACCCGGAAACACACCAAGCCGTCGGGGAGATCAGTCATCCCCATCACATCCCCATCACGTTGCACAGGGTCCGAGAATCGCCTGGCACACACCAGGCGTCGGACTACAGCGACGATCCTGCACCACCGTCGTCAGGCAGAGCCGTGGACTCGGAAGTGTTCATCGGGAATTCGGCTGGAGAGCGGCGAGTGTTGGGCTGATGCGTACGACCCCTGGCACCGTGTGTGACCTCCGGTGTCCAAGGATCTCGAAACATATGCCGGGCCGGGTGGGACTTCGGACCGGGTGTGTCCGGGGTCATGTCATGCACGTACGTCGTCCGGGTGCCCGTCGCACGTGCGGAACACGGGGTGCTGCCGGCCGGCCGCATCGATCGTGGCCGCGCTCACGGCACCTTCGGGCCGCCGAGGTACGTCCCGTGTGCGTCGTACGGCCACGCGTTGGGCCGGCAGCCGTGCAGACCGTCGATCTGCTGCATCATGGCCGGTGCCGCCTTGCCGGGCCCGGGGCACCCCTCGTGGCCGTGCCCGATGCGGTGTCCGACCTCGTGGTTGATGATCAACGCGCGGTAGTCGGCCAGCGGTCCATGGAAATTGGGGGACCCTGAGTTCCAGCGCTTCAGATTGACGATGACCCGGGAGCCGACGTCGCAGTTCACCTCTCCCTGAGTACGCAGCCCCGCGGCTCCGCAGATCCTGTCCACCGTCTCGGGCGAGGCGATGACGACCACGAAGTCCCGGGCCCCTGCGGAGACGAGTTCGAAGCCGGTGTGGCCATCCGCGGTCCAGGACCTGTGGTCGGCCAGCGTCCCGTACACCTCGCGGGCCACCTCGTCGGCCGATACCCCGATGCCGTCCTCCACCCGGACCTTGAAACGTCGGATGGTGCCGGTGCCGATCGGCGGGGCGGAGATCCTCGCCGTCACGAACCCGTCCGTGTCCTCCGGGGCGGCAGGTGAAGGCGCCGTGGATGTGGGCGGGGGAGTCCCGGGCTCCTGTCTGTGGGCCACGGCAGCGACACTTCCGGACGGGCTGCCGTGTGAGCGCAGCAGGTGCGGGGCGGTGCCCGCCGCGATCGCTGCGAGCAGCAGGACGAGCAGGAGGCGCGTCACCGGTTTCCGGCGGCTTCGTCCGGGCCGTGGCCGGGAACCGGCCGCCCCGGATTTTTCGCGCGTTCGCGCGTTCGAAGGTGAAGCAGGGTTACGTGCCATGTCCGGCGCCAGTCCATATTGCAGGTTCTTGAGGCAAATGCCTTCCTGTTCTGACACGAGACTGATGGCTGAAATTGTTCACTTGATTGTTCGAGTCGAGGCGGGGCCGATCCCGTGTGGGGTGGCGCACGGCTTCTCCGTGCGCCACCCCGAAGCCGAGGGACGGGACGGTCGTCACACGACGTGCCTCAGATCCGCACCCAGAGTCAGTTCGCAGAAGCTGGTCGCCGCGGCACCCGCTTCCCCGAGCCGGGCGTCCGGGCGGATCAGCGGCCCTGCGGATCGAGGTCGATCGACATTGAGGTGACCCCGGTGGTGTGGACACTCTGACAATGGATCTTTCGATCCGAGGAAGGGTGTCCTGGTGGGACGTAAGTCTCCGTATCCGGCGGAGTTCAGGAACGACGCGGTCGCGCTCTATCGTGCGGCGGGTGGGAAGCGCACATACGCGGCGGTCGCGGCAGATGTCGGGGTGACCGGCGAGACGCTGCGGAGCTGGGTGCGCCAGGCCGACGAGTACCCGGGCCGCGCTCATAGCCATGGTGAGCAGAGCGCGGAGAGCGGGGATGAGGAACTGGCCCGGTTGCGCGCGGAGAACGGCCGGCTGCGCAAGGCGGAGAAGGAATGGGAGCTCGAGCGCGAGATCCTGCGCCGGGCAGCGGCGTATTTCGCCGAGGAGATGAAGTGAAGACCCGCCGCTGGGACTTCGTCTCCACCCACGCAGAGACCTTTGGCGTCCAGCGGAGAGAGCACGTACACTCACACTCGCAGCATGAACCCCCGTGTCCACACTCCGGGGGACACCTCACAAGGACGGTGTTCCCTACATCCTCCACGACACCAACGTCGACCGCACGACCGACGGAACCGGCGCGATCCGCTCGCTGACCTCCACTCAGCTCGACGCCCTCGACGCCGGTTCCTGGTTCGCACCCCACTACGGGGGAGCCCGCGTCCCGACGCTGGCTGCCCAACTGGACGATCTGCGCACCCGCGGCGGCGACCTCCTGCTGGAGATCAAGGGCACGCACACCAAGCCCGAGGTGGCCACCATCGTCGAGACCATACGCGCCCACGGCATGACGGGACGCGTCTTCGTGCAGAGCTTCCAGGTCGATGCCCTGCGCTACACCCACGAACTCGCCCCCGACCTGCCCCTCGGCCTGCTGCGCAGCACTCTGGACGCCGATCCGGTCGCCCTGGCCGAGGAACTGCACCTGGCCGCGTACAACCCGGAGGACGGCGCGCTCAGCAAGAAGCCGTCCGTCGTCGCCGACCTGCACAAGGCCGGTGTGGCCGTCATGGTGTGGACCGTGGACGACGCCGACCGCTGGCAGGCCCTCGAGAGCGCGGGCGTCGACGGCGTCATCACCAACCGGCCGACCGAGCTGAACGGTTGGAACAGCGCCTACCGTCAGGAACGGTCGGCGCCCCCGGCCGAGCCGAAGGTCGCGATCACCTCACCCGCCGCCTCCGCGGTACTGGACCGCGCGCAGTCCCCCTGCCGGCCGTGCAGAGTGACCATGCGGACTCGGTGGCCCTCAGCCTCGACGGCCGGCCCGTGACGGCCGGCACCCCGCTGGACCTGACCACCTTGGCTGCCGGACGCCACACGCTGCGCGCCGTGGCGTCCGGAGCGGGAGGTACTGCCGAGGACACCTGGGCCTTCACGCTCGACGCCACCCCGACGGGCCTGGCGCACCTCATCCTCACGTCCGGCGCCAAGGACGCCTCCGTCAGCTCGATGACGGCCATGCTCGGTCTGAAGCAGTACGCACTCCTCGGCACCTGGGCGAAGGTGCAGTCCGGCAGGTCGTTGAACCCCGCCCGTGCGGCGCTCATCGCCGAAGACGCCCGCGCCCTCGCCTCCACGCCCTGACTCCTGCGGTGGTGGAACGCGGCGACAAGCCTGATAGTCGCGGGTCGGATGCCGGCTGTCGGCGAACGGACGCCTGCGGCACCGATGGACCCGCCCCGACTCAGACCAGGAGGCCGTACGAATTCCGGGCTGGGGAGTGGCTGCTGACGCGAGGGGCCACCGGGGCTCCGAACCGGAAGGGGCTCTGACCGTTTCTGAAACCGGGCCGGGGTCAGGGTGCTCTCGGGCGATCGGGCCTTGGCCCCAGGCTCAGCTCTCCGGAGTTCAAGGGCACTCCGAAGGGCGGCATTTGGGGCGGCTCGATCTACCCCAAGGTGTACACGGGCCCCCGAAGCCGTTCGACGCCCCTGCCGGTGAAGGGTGGTCGCAGAAGTGCCATACGATGCGCACACCTATACGTAAATTTTCCGTTTGAGGATGCACACGTCATGTCTTTGGGTGTCACGTCCCGTTCCCTGCGCGGTATATCCGTCGTCGTCGCACTTCTCGCCATCGGCACATCGGGCTGCTCCGATGGCGCTGACGAGGACGGCGCGAACAAGCACGCGGTCTCCTCCCTCGCCACCGGTGACTGTTACAACCTGGACGGCAAGTCCACCGGTTCCGAGGAACCCGCGGTCCAGGCCGTGCCGTGCGCGGAGCCCCACCTGGGGCAGATCGTGGACGAGTTCACGATCGACGACGAGAAGTCCTTCCCTGGGGATGACGCGGTCGCGGTGATCGCCGACGGACGGTGTCCGGGCGCGGCACAGAAGTTCGCTCCGGACCCCTGGGCGCTGCCCCAGGGGGTCGACGTCTTCTACTATCCCCCCTCGAAGACGACCTGGGCGGCAGGCGACCGCGCCGTGAGCTGTGCCTACACCAGCGCATCGGGCACGTTCTCGGGCTCGCTGAAGAGCGATCCTCTGGACGCCGACCAGCTCGCATACCTCAAGGGTTCGGCCGCCGTCTACGAGGCCCTGTGGGCCCACCAGCCCGAGGGGGACAAGGCCGCGGACGATCTGCCCGGATACAAGGTGCAGGCCAGGGCCGTGGCAGCGGCGCTCGACACTCACGTCCAGACGTTGCGGGGCATCGAGCAGCCGGAGACGGGCAAGTTGCGTGCACTGTTGGAGGAGGCCGCCGCCGAGTGGAAGACGGCGGCGTCGGCCGGCGACGCCGACACTTTCCAGACCGCCTACGACGCGGCGTTCGCCGGTATCGACCCCAGCAAGTCGATCGCCGCTCGCAAGGAACTGAAGCTCGCCACGACCGTTCCGGCCGTCGAGGCCGAGGGATGGGCCGGCTGACCTTCACCCGCCACGAAGCCGATGCCCGGGTCCCGCACCGTGGCATCGGCCGGCGCCCGCGGTTACCGGTCCCCTCGTTCAGATTCGCCACACCGCAGTGCACGACGCTGCTTGCCCGGCAGAGTGGCGGCCAACTCGCCCACGGGAGGGACATCGTGGCACCTGCGGCGTCATGACCGCCCCGGCACCACCACACCGGTGGACCGGTCGCGTCAGTGCTGCCCTCGTCCCAGCCGTGAGTGGTCCCCGCGGGGCGGCGATGCATTTTCGATCCGGTGTTCCCGGCAGACCGGCCAGACCTGCCTCAGCAACTCCACGACGGTCGTCCGGGCCGCATCCGCGACGACGGTCAGCACCAACGTCGTGTCCTGCGGGCCGCCGGGTCGCCCTTCTCCAGGCCAGACGCATTCACCACATTGCCGTGCCAACGGCCGTCCGGCAGCGCCACGTAGACCTGCCCCCTGCCGCGGTCGCCCGGAGACGCAGGCCATTGAGGCGGTTCGGCCATCAGGGTCCGCGTCCTGACTCGGCAGGATTGCGATCAGGTCGCGATTGGCCACCGCGAGTGCGTCCTTCAACTTCGGCAACCGGCCGGGCTCGGCCCGTGCTTCGAGATTTTCGAAGTCGACGGCCCACCGCTTGGTCACCGACCCGGAGGGCAACCGGATCGAGCTCCGGTAACCTGCCTTACCTCCTTGCAAGCGACGGTGTGCCGCCAAGTCACCCGGCAGCCCCACCCCCGGGGGTTGCCATGGACGATCAGGGGACGAGTCATCGCATGGACAGCGGTCTCCTGATGCCAGCCGTTCGGTCGCGGTGCCAGACGAGCGTGTAGCGCCGGAACAGGCGTCGTCGGAGGCGCGCTCCGGGCAGCGCACGGCGGGCGTCGCGAACGATGTCGGAGAAGGTCATGGTCGCCGGTCGAGTCTGCGCGGTCATCGAGGCCGGCAGCGATCACTTCCGGCCGCTGCTCCAGGGGCCAACCGCAGCTGCCACGCCTGCAAGGCATCTGACGGGAGATCCGGGGATCAGACCATGGCGGATCCCTCCAAGCCCAGCAGCCCATCGTTGTGCCGGTCAAGATCACGTGTTCGTCCGCACGGTCGCAGACTCGCAGGAGGGGCCACCGAGGCGGCCGCTGCGACTTGTCCGTGACGACATCTGGGGCACCACACCGTGAGCGAACGCGTCATCGCGCCCAAGAACCGAGGCTTCCTGTTCCTCGACTCCCATCCCGGCGGTTGCCGACAACTGGTGGACGAGATGTGGCAGGCCGTCCCAGAACCGGTCACCGCCGGGGGCGAGGGGCCGGTGGCCCTGATCATCGGTTCGTCCGCGGGGTACGGCCTGGCCGCTACGATCGCGGGCCTGGCCCGTGCCGGGATCCGTGGCATCGGCGTGTGCTTCGAGAAGGCACCCGCGCGGCGCACCGGTACAGCCGGCTGGTATCGCACCGCGGCTACCGCCCGGCTCGCCCAGCAGCACGGGCGGGACATGGTGTTCGTCAACGGCGATGCGTTCAGCGACACGGTGAAGGAGGAGGTCGCCGGTCTCCTTGCCGAGCGATTCGGGGGACGACTCGACTTCCTGATCTACTCGGTGGCGGCCCCTCGCCGCACCGATCCGGACACCGGCAACGTGCATGCCTCGGTTCTCAAGCCGATCGGCTCGTCGTGCACCACCAGGACCCTTGTCTTCGACGAGTACGGTGCCCCGGAGGTGAAGGAGGTCACCACCGCCCCGGCCGAGGGCGACGACATCGAGCAGACGGTGGCGGTGATGGGCGGCACCGACTGGGAACGGTGGATCACGTTCCTGGCCGACCGGTCCCTGCTCGCCGACGGCTTCGCGACCGCCGCCCTGTCCTACATCGGTTCGCCGCTCACTGCGGCCATCTACCGGCAGGGCACCATCGGCGCCGCAAAGTCCCATCTGGAGTCCACCGCACGCACGTTGGACGAGCGTCTCAGCAGGACGCTGGGCGGCCGCGCCGTGACCTCGGTCAACGCCGCTGCCGTTACGCAGTCCTCTACCGCCATCCCCGGCATCGCCCTGTACGTCGGGCTGCTGAGAGGCGTCCTCGGCGACGCCATGGTCGCTCCGATCGGTCAACTCGTCGAGCTGTGGGACCAGCTGACCGGCGCCCGCCCCCTCGTCCTCGACGACGAAGGCCGGATCCGCCTCGACACCTGGGAACTCGACCCCGCGGTTCAGAACGCCGTCGCGGAACGCTGGAGCGCTGCCACCAGCGACACCATCACCGGGCTCGCCGACCTCGACTGGTTCAGTGACGAAGTCCGCCGCCTCTACGGGTTCTCCGTCCCGGGCGTGGACTACACCGCCGCCGTCACCACCGAGGTCCCCTGGCCGACGCCGACCATCTGACCCGCGCCATGGCGAGGGTGGGCTCGCCACGGCCCGGTGGGCCGATCGGAACGCGTGAGGTGTCGCCGGGGTGGTCGTCGGAGCGGCACACCCCGGCCGCACGAGGTATCCGCCATCACGGGCGTGGGGCTGGGGCTGACGTCGCCCGACGGCCCGGCACGGCTCCGACGAGGGGTCCGGTCGCGGGCGTTGCGGCTTCGGCACTTGCGTCAGTTCGTCGCGGGGGCTTCGAGGCTCCCGCAGTTCGGCTCCGTCAGCGTAGAACGCATCAGAACGGTACTGATACGGCCATATCCAGGAGTGTGACGGACGTCAATCACCCTTTCGCTTGCGGGAGTTGCCGTACCGGCGTAAAACTTGCGTAGTCAAGTAAGTGATCGTTCCGCTATCGCGACGAGCCTGAACCCATGGTCGGCGGCGTGCAGGTGCGGGACCCCGTACAGAGGGAAACTCGAATGGACATTCGCAAGAACCTCCGCTGCAACAGGGGCGTTGTCGCCGTAGCCCTCGCAGGAGCGGCATTTCTGGCAGGCGGAACAGTGGCCCAGCCGGCAGCAGCGGCCGAGCTTCCCTGGGGGCAGGCCAACTTCTACTCAGGCGCGGATCTGACCGGGACGGTGTATCCGATTCCGGCCGCTAGTTCCGACGCCGAGTGCATCAACCTCCCGGAGCCGATGAAGTCCATCGCGAACCTCAAGTACGCCTACGTCGACGTCTTCTCGGGTGAAGACTGCACCCACGGATACGCTCGGATCACCGGCCTGCACGCGGGCACCCTCGCCGTGCCGGCCATGAGCTACAAGGTTCTCGTGGCGTATCCGCCGGTCCACTACTGAACGCCGGGTGGCGGCCATGTGCTCCCTCGGAGGTCGGTGAGGGGGACGCCGTCGAGGGCCAGGTGCGCGCCCGTGAGGCAGCGCGGGAGTCCGGTCACGGTTCGGCGGACCATGAGGTCCCCGCGCGGGACGTGTCGTTCCGGGAGGGAACGGAGTGATCGCCTGATCAACGGTACCCACGTGTGCACCCGGCGGCGGGCGACGAATTACGCGCGAGAGGAAGGACGGTTCGGCTGCCGGGGCGAAGCGTCAGGCCTCACGTTTCGTGCGGCGGCACCTTGGCGTCCTGCGCCTGAGCGGATCCGTGCTCGCTGACGTTGTTGGTGCCGCCGTTACGGAATGCTGGGCGGCGGCGGGGGAGCGGCGCGCGTTACCGACGCCGCCCCTCCGTCGCTCAGGCGGCGACCAGGTCGCTGACTTCCGCCAGCAGTTCGGCAGACCGCAGCCACGCTGTCCGGTCGACCGGCAGCGAGGTGGTGATCAGTTCGTCCGCCTGGACAGCCGCGGTGAAGCGGTCGAGGTAGTCGCGGACCTCAGCCGGGGTTCCGACGGCGGTGTAGTTCACTTCCTGCTCGACCTGCCCGAGGACCTGCTTGCCGACGGGTGTGTCCAGGACTGTCGCCGCCGCGTCCGCGGGGACATCCACCCCGGCGCGGCCGAGCAGCTGGATCACCCTGCGACGCTTGGCGGCCAGGAAGTGGTCCTGGGCCTCCCGCTCGGTGTCCGCCGCGACGACGTTCACGCCGGCCATGAGATACGGCGCGTCCAGTTGTGCGGACGGGCGGAAATCGCGTCGGTACAGGTCGGCCGCGTCCAGCAGCGCACCCGGCGCGAAGTGGGAGGCAAAGGCGAAAGGAAGCCCGAGCGCCGCCGCCAGGCCCGCCCCGAAGAGGGACGAACCGAGGATGTACAGGGGAACGCCGGAGCCCTTGCCCGGCGTCGCCTCGACACCGGGGACCACGGTCTCGCCGCTCAGATACCCGCGCAGCTCGACCACGTCCTCGGGGAAGGTGTCACCGGAACGGGGATCGCGGCGCAGGGCACGCATGGTCTGCATGTCGCCGCCCGGGGCGCGTCCCAGCCCCAGATCGATGCGCCCGGGATGGAGTGTTTCGAGCGTTCCGAAGTGTTCCGCCACGGACAGGGGTGCATGGTTAGGGAGCATGACACCGCCTGCCCCCAGGCGGATGGTCCGTGTCTGCGATGCGATGTGGGCTATCAGCACGGCGGGAGCGGCGGAGCCGACGATGGACATGTTGTGATGTTCCGCATACCAGATGCGCCGGAACCCCCACGCCTCGGCGTGCTGTGCCAGGTCCACGCTGGCACGGAAACTGTCGGCCGCCGTCTCACCTGCGTTGATGTACGCCAGGTCCAGGATGGAAAGCGGAACGGACGCGGTCATGGCAAACCTCTCAGTGGGGGAGGGCGCGGCGGAGTCTGTGTACCGGCCCATGGCCGAGAACCGCGAGTGCGCCCGTTCTGTTCCCACCGCGTCCCGCACGGCCCGGAAACACGGGCGAGGGCCCGGCCTCAGGCCGGGACCCTCGCCCATGGGGGTGGGATGATCAGTTCCCGAGGTCCTCCCAGTGCCGGGTCACGGGTGTCGCCTTGACACCGTTCTCGTAGACCAGCGCGACGCGGTGGTTGTACTGGATGGTGTACATCTTCTTGCCGCCGAAGACGACCGTTCCGCTGCTCTTGAAATAGTCGTCCGTGAGCGCCGGAGGCTGAGTGGCGACGTATGCCTGACCAGCCGGAACGCTGTACATGCTGAGCGCGGACTGAGTCGACGGGCTCAGGCCGGCCGGGTACTCCGCAGCGTCCGGGTAGCTCTGGCCGTACACGGCCACCGCGGCGGATCCCACGGGACTGATCGTCTTCACGCCGTAGGTGATCTTGGCGTTCTTGCCATCAGGGTTGTGGAACCACACCTTCGCGCCACTGAACCAGATGGCCGTCCACTCACCCTGGACGTCGGCCACGACGAACTGCTGACCGGACTGTGCGGTGCTTCCCCAGTCGTTGATGCGGTTCGTGCCATCACCGCTCTGCCCGTGGATCGACTGGTCGCCGAAGAGCGGGGCGGCGGCGTCCGGAGCCTTGCGCAGATAGACGAAGTTCGACGCCTGCTGCTTGTCCGTGCAGGTCGTCGAGGACGAGTCGCTCGGGTCGTCCCCGGGGCAGACACGGACGCTCTGTACGTTGTCGGTGAAACCCGGGTCGATGGTGACGACCGAGCCCACGGTGGGAACCTTGTGCAGCCCGCTGTACCCGTGGCCGAGCAGATCCATGAAGTGGTCCCAGTCCCAGCCGTTGCCCGGGTCCCAGTGCATGCCTGCCACGTACTTGTCGGCCGGACCAGGCACGTTGTCATGGCCGATGACGTGCTGACGGTCCAGCGGTATGTCGAAGCGCGCCGCCAGATACTTCACGAGCGTGGCCGTGGCCTCGTACTGCGCCTCCGTGTACCAGGTGGCGCCCTGCGCGGCGAACCCCTCGTGCTCGATGCCGATGGAGTGCATGTTCGTCGAGTAGTTGCCGGCGTGGAAGGCGATGTTCGTCGTGGGCACCATCTGGGTCACCGCGCCGTCGGACGACCGCATGACGTAGTGGGTGGCCGCGGGATTGGTCGGAGACGCAAGGCCGTTGACCCCGGCGTCGTAGGTGCCCTCCAGGTCGTGGATGACGATGGTGTCGATCCGGATGCCGTTCGCGGGCCGGTTGGACACCTGCACGCCCGCCGGGGATCCCGGTACGAACGTGCACTGGACGGCCGGCGGGCACTCGATGTCCGCAGCGGCCGACGTCTTCAGATGCAGACGGTCCACCTGGGCCTTGGAGGGGGCGACCGAGGGGGAGGCGGCGAGCCGTACGCGCTGCCCGTCCTGCGTCACGCCGGAGGCGCCGCGGCGAACAGTGCCGAAGACACGGTCGGCGAAGGCCACCGCGCCCCGACGCTCCGTCGACTGGCTGTAGCGGGCTACGGCGCCGTACCACTCGTCGGCGTTCGTCGGCGTGCTGCCCGCCACGGTCTTCTGGTACGAGGCAAGCAGCGCCGCGCCACCACGGATGTTCGCGGTGGGGTCCTTGCGCAGGGTGTCCGGCGACAGCCCGATCAGTTTCGCGGCGGCCTGCAGCGTGTGCAGGGCAGGCTTCTCGGCCATCGACGCGAGGTCCTCACGTCCGGCGCCGCCCGCTCCTCCCGCGGCCATCATGGCCGGGGTGACATCGGTGAGGTGCATGGGCCCGAAGCCCCCGCCGGTGCTGTGCTGCTCCCCGTGGGCGTCCCACGCCGACTCCTGGTAGGCGAGGCCGAGCAGGACGCTGACGGGAACGTGGAACTCCTCGGCGGCCGAGGCGAAGTCCGCTTGCCGAGAGGTGGCGGCGGAGTCGGTCCTGGTGTCGGCGAGCGCAGTGAACTGCACCGTGGCCAGGCCGCCGGCGGCCAGCGCCCCCGCCGCGATCATGACGGGGAGCCGCAGCCCTTTTCTCCTCTTGTGCAAAGTGCTGGTCCTTACGGGATGTGGGGTTGAATTGCCATCGGGTGAACCGCTACCAGGTGCTCTACAGGGCGGCGGATGTGACGAGCCGACGGGATCAGGCTCGGTTGTCCGGCCGACATCGACCGGACTCCACGAGCCCGGCACGTCCCCGGCTTCCGTTGCCTTGGATCTCTCACCGGCGAGTCGACCTCATCGCTTCTCCGGGCAGGGCCCCTCGTGTTTCCGCTCCTGGTGGCACGGTAGTGACAAGCCATGAAGGCGATCCGCCCTCGGACTCGGCCACATGTGAACCACAGCCGCGCACCTCGCTGTAGCGGGTGCCGCGGTCCGCGGTCGGTCCCCGGTTTCACACGTATCTTACGGGAGCCAATTCCCGCCGGTCACAACCGCCTCTCGTCGAGGTCGACAGCAGTGCTGAAACAGTGAGGGCGGGTATACCTGGACGTTATTGAGCAAAGTTATTCTTCAGGGCACAAGTTCCACTGTGGTGACGTGCCGCCGGGACGCGGGTGGAGTGGGTGCGGCCCAGAGGGCTGGATGTCCTGCCCGGCCTTGCGCCACGAGCGTGCGAACTGCGGTTTCTTCGCTGTTTCCGTGTTGTCGGCCGTGCGTCGGCACGGGTTTCGCGGGCGTGACAATTCGCCTGTCCGGCCCGAGGAACGTCGGATCCCGCGGTGTGATTCCACGCTTGCCCGACTCACATACGTGACAAGTGAATTATGTGTAGAGATTGACTGCGTCAGGCGCACACGGTACTGCGGTCGCCCGTGTGCCCGCCGGATGGCCGTCCTGTGTACTGTCCGAGCAGTCTGGCCCGAAATCCTGGAGGACCGCGGTCAAGCCTGCTGCTGATCAGGCTGGTTGGGTGCGATGCCAGACGGCTGGCAGTGCCGGACCTTCGCCGGCGGTGGTGGCACCGGGGTGGCGGCAGTCGCCTCACCTTGGCCTCGACGGTCTCAGCCCGACCTCGCGTGAACGCCTTCGCAGTCGATCAATATACTTGATGAAGCAAAAAGTGAAGTGTGTGACTGGACCGGGGCCAGGGCCGTGTGGCGGCTGCCGTGGGACACGTCCCGGCCCTCCGCGGTCGCACCCATGGTGGGGCAGGGCAGACCGATGGGAAGGCGTCGCGATGCCGGGAGTTTCCCCGTGACGGACCGGCGTGTCGCGCCGCAAGGATCAAGGAGGGCAAGGGTGTCCCGTAACACCAACCAGGCCTACACCGTCTGGCTTCGACTGGCGGCCGCCATGGTGAGGCCTGTGCTGTTCCCTCTCGTGTCCCGCCGTTGGCGGGGCTTCGAGCACATTCCTGCGAACGGCGGCTTCATCACCGCTGTCAATCACATCTCGTACATCGACCCGCTCACCTACGGGCACTTCCAGTACAACAGCGGCCGACCGCCCCGACTGCTCGCGAAGGCTTCCCTCTTCTCCATCCCCTTCGTCGGCATGATGCTGCGTAAGACCGGCCAGATCCCGGTGCACCGCGGGACAGCGGATGCGGCGTTCGCGTTGCGCGACGCGGTGGAAGCGGTCAACAAGGGGGACTGTGTGGCGATCTACCCGGAGGGGACCGTCACCCGGGATCCCGGGTTGTGGCCGATGACCGGCAAGACCGGAGCCGCACGGATAGCCCTCATGACCGGTGCGCCCGTCATACCCGTCGCCCAGTGGGGTGCCCACCGCATCGCACCGCCCTACGCCCGCGGCGGGCGCGGTAACCGGCGGCTGAGTCTGGCCCTACGGCGGCGGGTCGACATTGTCGCCGGACGGCCCGTCGACCTCAGCAGATACTCCGGCAAGCCGCTCACGCAAGAGGTGCTGCGAGAGGCGACCGAAGACATCATGGCCGCGATCACCGCGCTTCTCTCGGACATCCGCGGCGAGGAGCCCCCGCCCGGACCGCAGCGCACGCGTCGCTCCGCTTCGGAAAACGCACATTGAGCCGGATGGCTCGCCGGCCGGCTGTGGTTTCTCGGCTCGTGCCCTCGCGCGCGCCGAGGACCCGTGTCCCGGCGGGTCGATCAGGCGGGCACAGCGGCACCGGAGGGTCATACCGTCCGGATCCCGCCGCACTCTGTCGCCGGAAGCCGCCCGGCTGAACCCGGTCCGGCCGACTGCGACTGCTTCTGTGCCGAGGTTCGACGCCCTCAGCGACCGTTCACCACAGTTCCGTCCGATGGCGGGGCGCCGGTGTCCTACGAGGCGCCCCCGCACCTCACACAACCGCAACCCGAACTCGTCCGGTTTGCCCGGGTAGCCGAACTCCCCGTCGAGGAAACCGCCATGATGGCTCGGGAACGTGGTCACCCGCTGGTTCAGGAGTTCGGCGGTCGCGGCCGAGGTGCGCCCGGTCTGCACGCCCGCGGACTCTTCGCCCACAGCGATCTGTGATGAGCGGTGGCTCGTGCGCCACCAGAGTGGTCACGTCACGGGGGTGCCGGGTCACGACTGCGAGCGCGGTGACTGTCCCGCCACTGCTGGCGAACATCTCGACCGGCCCGGTCCGAGCGCCTCGATGACGGCGTGCGCATCCTCGGCCTGGGTCTCCTGCGTGTAGTCGACCCGCCCGTCCTTCCGGGTACTGCGACCGATCCCGCGCGGATCGTAGGTGACGACGGTCCGCTCGGGGAAGCGTGCCGCGAGCGCGGCGAACCCCGTGGCGTCCATCGGCTGCCCGATCATGTGCGACGGCGGACGTCCGCCATCGGTCGGCAACGGCCCCACGGACGTCGTACACGAGGGTTCGCGCCTGCTGTCTCAAGTGTGCAGGTCTCCACACCCATGAAGACACGCCCCGCCCCGGAAACTCATCGGTACCGGACCCTCTCTCCTGAAGCGCTGATCATGTCCGGCCCAGGATCAGCCGATGGCCTCGCCGTGCGAGGGCTTCGGAGCGCCGGTGGGTACGAAGCAGGCGGTGACGGTCTTACCCGTCGCCTGGGCGTGTGTGGCCCATCCGTCGGCGAGTGCATCGACGATCGCAAGACCGCGCCCGCCGGTGGTGGTGAGGTCTTCGGGCCGTTGGGCGGGGGGCAGGGGATCGGAGTCGTGGACACTCACATGCAGACATCGGCTGTCCCAGGTGAGGACCAGTTGGGCATCGCTGTGCGCGTGCACGTGGGCGTTGGTGATCAGCTCGGAGACACTGAGCAGTATCGCGTCCACGCTTTCGGGGGCGTTCTTCGTCCACTCCAGGGACGCCAGGTGATCCTGTGTCCACCGGCGGCCGGCCCGTACTCCCTGCGATACCGGGAACGACTGCGCCCATCCCACCGCGCACAATGAGGTGTCCTTCGTCATCTGCGCCTCCTTATTCGGCTCTCTTCACTCCTCTACCCCCGCATTCGAAGCCCACCGCGCCAGCCATCGAGCCGCGGCCCTGCCGACCTGTCGCTGTCGGGTGAGCGGGGTGAGGCGGCCGCTCTGGCCGTCGAAGGGGGTTCGTGATGGGCGTTCAGCGCGACGAAGTCGGGGGCGGCCACCTGCCGACGCGGACCGGGGGGATCGGCAGCGCTTACTTGCTTGACGCATCAACTAGTCGCTATGCTTGCTCAGTCAATTAAGCGAGGCGGTCAACTGTGGAAGCCCAAGCTGAGATGACGTCGGGCACCGCGGCTCGGACGTCCGTTCACGTGATCGGTGCCCGGCGCGGTGCCGCGCGCAAGGCGCGATTGCCCAGAATACTGCGGCACTTGGCCACGGGAGCGGCGGCCGCCGCCATGCTCCACGCTGCCGTACTGGGAGTCTCCCCCCACGGCGAGCCGTACCCCGACCTAGCCTGGGTGGACTCGGCGGATGTGATGACGTCCCTCTACGTGCTTGTTCCCTGGCCGCTGACCGCAATGGTCCTTCTCTGGCTGGCGAGCCGGCGGCCGGCCCTTTACGCCCGCGCCGCGCTCGCACTGCTGCTCACCAGCGGGAGCGGGCTCGCCTATGCCTGCTGGGTGCCTCTCACGCACCTCCCGGCGCACGAAGGAAGTCTCTTCCGGGAGTACGTGGCGCTGCCGGGTGCACTCACCGGCTGGTACCTGCTGACGGCCCTCGCGATGGCGACCGCGGTCCTCTCGCTCCGCGCGCGTGTGGTCAGTGTGACGGCAGGCCTGGGTGTCGTGGTCACTTCCGCCCTGACTTCAGCCGATCCCGTGCTTGCCGGCTTGTTCGCCGCTGTAGTGCCCCTGCTGGCCTGGTTCGCCGCCGGCCTCTTCGCGGGGCAGCGGGCGCCGGGTCGGCGACCTGCCGATCTCCGGGATCCAGGGGCGCCGATGGTCTCCTTCCGGACCCGCACCCCGGTCCGACTCGCCGCCCGGAGACCCGTGTGGACACGGCAGGCCGGCTGACCGTCACGCACGTCGACGCTTCTGTCGAGGCCGCCCGGATCGTGCGCGCCGCCCGCGGCGAAGGACTGCCGGCCGACCTCGACGAGAGGGTCCCGCGCCCGGAGACCGGTGCGCTGCCCGCCGTGTTCCGTCTCGCCGAGGGCGTCCCGGTCGCCGAGAAACCTTCCGGTCCGTCGACGCCGGGTCAGGGGCAGGGCGCGGGTGGAGGGTTCGGAGTCGGAACGGCCTGGGACGGTCGGGGTGAGCGTCCCGAACACCCGGTGCTGATCGTGGACCACCTGGACCCCGCCCTGGCATCGATGCTGCCGGGCCTGGCCGGGCTCGTGGCGCAGACCGGGAGTCCGCTGTCGCACCTCGCCGTCCTCGCGCGGGAGCACCTGGTGCCCACCGCGGTAGGCGTCGACGAGGCGATCGAACGCTTCCCCGTCGGCACGCTCCTGGCCGTCGACGGCGGCACGGGAGCCGTCACCGAGACGGCGGGCCGGGCGACGCAGAGGCATCGTCACCACCCGTTCATGTGCGGGATCGTCAGAAGTTCCCCGGCTCACCCGCGCGCACGGCTCGCACCAGATCGTTGTGCCGGCGGCTGAGGAACTTCGCCGCCGCGCACGGTCTCCCCTGAGTACGGCAGGGCTTGCAGACGGCGCGATGCGCCTCGAGCGACTCACGGGCACGTTCTATGAGTTCGGACTCCGAGTACATACAGTCACTTCTCCTTCTGCGGTGACCCGCGGGTGGATGCATGCGACTCCCGACGCCGGAAGCAGGCGGGTACCTCACAGGGAGCGAGGGGGAGGTATGTGGCGCGTGAGTGCACGCCGGCTGACACATCCGCGCAGTGCACTGAAGCGATGTGTTCCGTCTGCACACATGATCAGTCATCGTGTGGGTTTCGTGCAACGTCGGTGTGCGCCTTTGGCGCGGCGCCCGCAGCGGGTCCACCACACCTCGTCCTCGGTATGCTCCGGCCCCACGGCGCGAGCAGCCGGGGTCGAGCGTGATCGCAACCAGCAGCCGGGTGCATCGAGCGCCCGCCACCTCGGGCCCTCGCCCCGCCTTGCGCTTCGAGCGGCGAGAGCCGGGCTGAAGCGCAGCCCACCCGGAGGGCGCCGAGGAAGTCGCTCCCGCCGGTGTGGACGGCTCGGAGGAAGCGCTCTGCGGCACGCCCTCACTCACCTCTGCGGTGCCCGACAAGGCGGCTATCGCCTCCATTTCCGTCAATGCCTGGCCGCCCGCATCTACGCACACGAGCCGCCGCCCTTCGCAAGGCGCGCATCGAAGTTGAGGTTGCGTGTCCGGTGGTCTCCAAAATATCCGTCTTTCAGTGCATCTCTCCAGCTTCGTTATTTTTCAGGTGCTAATAAATTTCTAACTGAAACGTACTTTGCTATGCAACTTTTCGGCCAAGTGTGATTTTCTCGCCCTTGTGACCAACGACTCGGCCGGCAGCCCGAGCTGATGGGGAGTCCATACCCCCGTCAGAGGGCTGCCGCAACCGCGTCCAGGGTGTCCGGAAACCGCCGGTGCCCCCCTTGTCCGCCGCCTGTTCACCGGTCTCCAGGCGGCCAGAGGATTTTCATACATGCGTATACGAGCGAGATGGGCCCTGCTGCCCGCGCTGGCCGGCCTTGTCGCGGGCGTCGTGCCCGGCGCCGCGGAGGCGTCCCAGAGCCTCTCTCCGGCCGTCGCCGGCCCGAGCTCTTCCGCCCCGGAGACCAAGGCCGTGCACACCCTCACGCTGATCACCGGTGACAAGGTCACCGTGACCCGTGGGTCCAGCGGCGTCCCCGCGGTGAGCGTGGAGCGCGGTCCTGGCCGCACCCATGTCCGCTTCCAGATGTCGCACCAGTGGCACGGGGCCGACCATCACATCTCGGTGGTCCCTTCCGACGCCCAGGCCCTGCTGACCGCCGGGCGACTCGATCCTCGCCTGTTCGACGTCACCGAGCAGATCGACGCCGGCTATGACGATGCCTCGGACGAATCGCTGCCGCTTCTCTACTCCAGCCGCGGCGGCGAGTCCGCCACCGCCCGCGCCGCGATCCAGCGGCACGGAACAAGGATCACCAGCACCCTGGAGGCCCTGGACGGTGGCAGCTTCGCCCCCGCCAAGCGGGACGCCGCCTCGTTCTGGAAGTTCGTCACAGGAGCGCAGGGACTGCGGGGCCCGCTGAACAAGGTGTGGCTCAACGGTCGCAGCCGAGTCGCCCTCGCGGAGAGCACCGGCATCGTCGGTGCGCCCAAGGTCTGGGACAGCGTCGATTCCACCGGTGCTCACATCACCGGCAAGGGTGTCACGGTCGCGGACCTCGACACCGGATACGACCCCACTCACCCGGACCTCGCGGGCAAGACCGCCGCCGGCCAGGCCAAGGACTTCACCGGTTCCGGATCGGCGGCTGACGGGCACGGCCACGGCACCCACACCGCCTCCATCATCGCCGGCACCGGTGCCGCCTCGGCGGGCAAGTACAAGGGCGTCGCCCCCGACGCCCATCTGCTGGTCGGCAAGGTATGCACCGACGACGGCTTCTGCGCCGACGACGCAGTCATCAACGGCATGACCTGGGCGGCGGAGACCGGCGCCAAAGCGGTCAACCTCAGTCTGGGCTCAGCCCCCTATGCCCAGACGGACCCGCTCACCGAAGCGGTCGACCGGCTGACCGCCGACCACGGCACCCTGTTCGTGATCGCGGCCGGCAACGAGGGAGCGCCGGCAGCCGACTACTTCGGGGGCACGGTCGGCAGCCCGGGCATCGCCGACTCCGCACTCACCGTGGGCAGTTCCACGAAGCAGGACGCACTCAGCGACTTCTCGAGCCGGGGCCCGCGGATCGGCGACTTCGCGGTCAAGCCGGACGTCGTCGCCCCCGGACAGGACATCACCGCGGCCCGTGCCGCGGGCACCACCATGGGCGACCCGGCCGGCCCCTCGTACATCACCGCTTCCGGCACCTCCATGGCCACCCCGCACGTGACCGGGGCCGTGGCGCTGCTCGCGCAGCAGCACCCGGCCTGGAAGGCGGCCGACTTCAAGGCCGCTCTCACCAGCGCCGCCAAGGGACTCCCCGGGCTGACCGCCTACGACCAGGGCAGCGGCCGACTCGACGTCGCCCGCGCCGCCACGCAGCACGTGCGTGCCACCTCCGGCAGCGTCAGCCTCGGCAAGGCCGCCTGGCCGCACCAGGACGTCACCAGAACCGGCACGGTCACGTACACCAACGACGGTGGAACCGACGTCACGCTCCACCTCTCCGTCGACGCGTACGGACCGCGGGGGCAAGCCGCCCCGGCCGGCGCGTTCGCCTTGTCGGCCGACACCCTGACCGTCCCGGCCGGCGGCACCGCGTCCGCCACCCTCACGGCTGCCGTCGACGACAGGATGACGGGCGCGTACGGCGGTTCGATCGTGGCCGCCACCCACGACGGCACCACCACGGTGCGAGATGCCTTCGGCATCTACGCGGAGCCGCTCACCCACGGCCTGTCGTTCACCGTCCTCGGCCTCGACGGCAAGCCCGTCGGCGCGGACACCACCGTCTCCGCCTTCGATACCCGCACCGGCCTGCAGTACGGCGTCGCCACCGACGCCGACGGCAAGGCATCGATGCAGTTGCCGGAGAGCGAGTACGACATCTCGGCGAACAAGTTCGACCCCGTGGCCCATACCTCGGTCCTCTTCTCCCAGCCAGGCGTCCGCCTCGCCGCCGACACCTCGCTCAGCCTCGACGGCAGCACGGCCAAGGAGGTCGGCCTCACGGTGGACAAGGGCCAGGCCAGGAACGAGGGAATCTTCGCCACTACGACGTCCATCAGCGCGGACGGGCGCTACGGCACCCAGAAGTTGGTCCTGGGCTTCCCCGGCGACCGCATCTACGCCACGCCGACCGAGAAGGTCACCAGCCACCCGTTCTGGTTCCTCGCCACCCAGCGCTGGAGCGGCACGGTCCCCAAGACCGCCACGAAGCCCGCTTGGAGCTACACCTACAACCTCGCCGTCAACACGAAGAGCAGCATTCCCGCCATCCTCACCCGCAGGATCCACGACGCGGCACTCGGCCGGGTCGAGGAATCCTACGCGGGCCAGGGCGGCAAGCCGCTCGGCGTCCGGATCGACTCCCCGATCCCGTCGTACGGCGCCGTCACCTTCGGGGACGGCAATGTGATTCCGGTGCCGGGCAAGGAGACCCGGTACTACACCGACGACGCGGCGATCGTCTGGGACCGCTCGCTCGGCATGCGGGCCCAGGGCACCGCGGGCTTCGACGAAGTCCAGTTCGCGGGCGCCACACGCTTGCGGCCCGGAGGGCTCTACACCCGCCGCTGGAACCAGGCCCCCCTGCGCGCCCGGACAGTGGACGCCTCGCGCCTCGAGGACACACTGTTCCTCACACCCGGACTGTTCTCCTCGGCAGCCGAGAACACGCCCACCCACTCGGGCGAGGCCAGGGGCACCACCGGCTCCTCGACCCTGTACCGCGACGGCGTGAAGACCGCGTCCGTGGACACCCTGGGCCGCTTGCAGGCGGCAGTCCCGTACGAGAAGGCCACATACACACTGACGTCGGCCGGTACGCGCAAGGTCGGCTGGTCCACCCTTGGCAGCAAGGCATCGGCGACCTGGACCTTCGTCTCCGGGCGCCCGTCGGGTTCCGCTCCGACGCAGCTGCCGCTGATCAACGTACGGCTCAACGGGCCCGTCGCCACCACCGGCGCCATCGACGGAGGACGTACGTACCGCTTCACCGTGGCGGCTGAGCGAGGCGCCGCCAAGGCGGTCACCACCTCGCTGGGCGTCAAGGTGTCCTTCGACGACGGCAGGACCTGGAAGACCGCCAAGGTCAGGCACTGGGGCGACGTCGGCATCGTGGCCCTCCACATGCCCGCGGCCGGCGGATACGCCTCCATCCGTCTCACCGCCGCTGACACGGCAGGCACCAAGGTCGACCAGACGGTCATCCGCTCCTTCCAGGTGACCCGGAAGCACTGAGGGCGGCCGCACGGGATTGCGGGGCTGAACTGATTCGAGAACGACCCCGAGTACGAACACCTGAAGGGGACCATTCCCGCCCTGCGGGGATGGTCCTCCGGCCGTACGCGCTTTCCGGCGTCGGCACGAGCAACTGACGGTTACTTCCCTCAGATCAGTCGCCCAGGATGCCCATGCTTCGGCCTCGGGAGGGCAGCGTGTTCCCACAACGGCAGGCCCAGCGTCAGCAGACGGCGTCCGCGTACACGACAGGTCCTCACACCCGCATTCGCGGCGACATCGACCGCGATCACATCCACACCGCGGGCACCCGCCACCCCGGCGATCTCGTCGATCAGGCCGAACAGCGCGGGTGCGTCGGCACGGCGTAGCACCGGTTCGTCCCCGGGCAGCCGCGGCCTGGGGGTCCACGCGAGGAACAGCAGGATCAGCCGAAGCAGCACGCCGAAACCTCCATCACCGACCGGGGAGACTCTCTCCTAATACTCCAGTTGTAGATCCCGATCTTGAGTCGATGGCTCTCTTTGCGCCGGTGCAGGTAGTAGGTCTGAGGCAGACTGGTGTACCCCCTACGGAAAGGTGCGCAGGTGTCAACGGATCGACAGCCGATGGATCTTGAGAAGTACGTGGAGCGGACCCGAAGCGGCCCCTGCTTCGTCTGTGCGTTCCTGGCTGGTAACCCGGACTATGCGCATGCAACGGTCTTTGAGGATGCCGATCACGTGGCGTTCCTGGACAGGTGGCCCACGGTGCCGGGCAAGGTCCTGGTCGCGCCAAGGGCGCACGTCGAGCACGTCGTGCGCGACCTGGATGAGGCGGCTTACAGCCGGCTCATGCTGTTCGTCCGGGAGATCGCCCTCGCCGTCGAGGCGGTCTGCGGGCCGGAGCGCACGTACCTGTACTCGCTCGGCAGCCAGCACGGCAATGCGCATCTGCACTGGCACATCGCCGCCCTGCCGCCCGGCGTTCCCTATCGTGAGCAGCAGTTCCACGCCTTGATGACGGAGAACGGGGTCCTGACGCTGTCGCCGGAGCAGGCGGCCTCGATGGCTGCGCGTCTGTATGAGGCGGTTATCGCGCGGGGTGTGCTCAAGCCGGGATGACCGGCGGCGTCCGGCTGTTTCCAGTCGGCCGCACAGCTGACGGTCTTGTTGGTCGGGACCGGTCGGCACATGGATACGGCCACCGTTGATCATCAGCGTGTGAAGACAAACGATCATGCGGTGGCCGCAGGTCACGGCGTAGACGCTGCCCGCTGGCAGGAGACGTTCGAGGGCCTGATGGGCCGCATCGCGGGCCGGTTCGCCCGCATCGAACCCCGGCGTCGGGTCCGGAGTCTGATACTCGGGCTGCTGTCGGACCTGCCGCGCAAGAACTGCTGGACCATCGCCGAATGGGCTGACGAGAAGACACCGGTCGGCATGCAGCACCTGCTGGGGCGGGCAAAGTGGGATGCGGACCAGGTCCGCGACGACGTGCGCGACTACGTCGTCGAGCACCTGCACGACGACCAGGCGGTCCTGGTGGTCGACGAGACCGGCGACGTGAAGAAGGGCACCGCCACGGTCGGCGTCCAGCGCCAATACACCGGAACTGCGGGCCGGATCGAGAACGCCCAAGTCGCCGTCTACTTGGTCTACGCCGGTCAGCGCGGGCACGCCGCCGTGGACCGGGAACTGTACGTCCCGCGCTCCTGGACCGCCGACCCCGACCGCCGCCGCGCCGCTGGTCTGGACCAGGAGAACGCCTTCGCCACCGAGCCGGAACTGGCTGCCCGCATGGTGACCCGGTTCCTGGACGCCGGCCACCGCGCTGCCTGGGTCGCGGGCGACGAGGTCTACGGCGGCAACCCGACGCTACGAAGCACCCTGGAGACACGAGGCACCGGCTACGTCCTGGCGGTGGCCCGCTCTCACGAAGTCACCACCAGCGCAGGGAAGTTCCGCGGGGACACGCTGGTCAAGAAGCTGCCCAGGCGGGCCTGGCAAAAGCTCTCCGCCGGGGCCGGAGCAAAGGGCCACCGCTCCTACGACTGGGCCGTCATCGACCTCACCGACCCCCGGCCCGGTACTCATCAACTGCTGATCCGCCGCAACCGCAGCACCGGCGAACTGGCCTACTACCGCTGCTTCTCACCCGGACAGGTCCCGCTGGCCACGCTGGCGCGAGTGGCCGGATCGAGATGGCGGGTCGAGGAGTTCTTCCAGGCCGGCAAGGGCCTGGCCGCCCTGGACCAGCACCAGGTCCGCCGCTACCCGTCCTGGTCGCGCTGGGTCACCCTCGCCATGCTCGCGCACGCCTTCCTGGCTGTCGTCCGCGCGGATGAACACACCCGCGCCCCCACACCAGACGGACTCATACCACTCACCTGCAACGAGATCCGGCGCCTATTCATCGCACTCGTCGTCCGACCGGTCCTCGACCCTGCCCACCTGCTCGGCTGGTCCCTGTGGCGACGTCGCCATCAGGCGCAGTCCCAGGCCAGCCACTACCGACGACAAGCCGCCCAGGAATGAAGATCAGCATCTACAACTGGAGTATTAGGCGGTCAGTGCCTCGTTGAAGCGGGTATACGCCTCCTCGTCGAACAGCACGAACCGGACTTCGGTGATCGGAGGGAGCGCTGTCTCACGGACCGTGCGTACAGCGATCCGGGCCCCGTCGTCGAGTGGCCAGCCGTAGATGCCTGTCGAGATCGCCGGAAAGGCAACTGTCCGGGCGCCCAGTTCCGATGCGGCCCGCAGGGACTCCCGGTAGCAGGAGGCCAGCAACTCGGAGCGGTCCTCCGTGCGGGACCAGACAGGGCCCACCGTGTGGACGACGTGCTCCGCGTGCAGCCGACCGGCCGTGGTCGCCACCGCCTGCCCGGTTGGTAGTCCTTTTCCGTAGTGCGAGGCCCGCAGGGCCCGGCAGGCCGCAAGGATCTCGGGCCCACCGTGCCGGTGGATCGCGCCGTCGACTCCACCGCCGCCAAGAAGGGAGGAGTTGGCGGCGGTGACCAGGACGTCGGCGTGCTGCTCGGTGATGTCCCCGCGCACGAGGGTGATCGTCGGTTGCGTGTTCATACGGCGATCCTGCCCCTGCCGACGCCATCCGAGGAGTCCTGGATGGCCTGGTTCACCTGGCTGAGCCTGTGCTCCCTCCTTCGGTGAACTGGTGACCGTCGCGTGCGAAGCCGAGACCGCGACGCGTCGCGCGGGCTTCGCCGACGGCCACCGCACCCAGCTCGACGACGCGTGAAGCGAGTCCGGGCCGTGCCGAAGCCTTACGTCCGCGGGGGTCGAATGCGCGAGTCCACCGCGAAGTTCGGCGTACAGCACCACTCCCAGTACTCAACAATGGCCGTATGAACGCAACTTCGCAGGCACTTTCGTTCGACAAAGCAGCGGCCAGCTACGCTGCGAACCGTCCCTCGTACCCGACCGAGCTGTTCGACACCATCGAGGAACTCACCGACTGCCGTTTGGAGGGCGCTCGTGTCGCCGACGTCGGGGCCGGAACCGGACTGGCGACAAGGCTTCTTCGAGCACGCGGCGCGAACGTCATCGCGGTCGAGCCCGGGCCCGGAATGGCCCTCCAGTTCCGTCTGGGCCTGCCCGAAGTTCCCCTTGTCATCGGGGACGGCAACAATTTGCCGCTGGCCTCCGCCTCCTTCGACGTCCTCACCTATGCCCAAGCCTGGCACTGGACCGATCAGCGCAAGTCCGTTCCGGAAGCTCGCCGAGTCCTGCGCGCCGGTGGTGCACTTGCCCTCTGGTGGAACGACTCCGACAGCACCGTTCCTTGGATTGCCGACCAGGATGCCCGCCTGCGCCGACTTTTCGGGACCGGCGACAGCCCTTACGATCCATCGGCCCGGTTCCGCGGACTGCCGTCCGAGCTCGGCTTCCTCCACCGACACCTGCCGTGGACCCGCAGTGTTCCCCTCGACATGCACCTCGCCAACCTTGCCAGCTACTCCGACTTCCTCATCCTCGGCGAGAAGGCGACGGTCACCTTCCTCGCGAAGGAGCGCGACCTCCTGTCCGAGGTCTTCCCGAATCAGGTGGTCGAGGAGCGATACGTGGTCAGTCTGGCTGCCGCCACCCTGTGACACCACCAGGCGGGCCCGAACGCCGGTCCCCTGAGGCCCCCGCCCGTCAACTCACCTCTAGGTTCTGCGCAACGGTGTTCGCCGCGAAGCCGTTCACTCCGAACAGCCCGTCGGCGTATGCGGTGTCTGTCGCGTCGATGACCGGATCGGAGCCTTCCCCCAGCCAGACGCGGAGTCGTGAGCCATCGGTGCGTACCTTCAGGTGATAGGTGCGGCCTTCGATGATCGACGTGGTGTACGAGGCGATGTCCCGGCCCGGGCGCCAGAGTTTGACGGTGCCGCTGGTGTCGACGTTCGCCGTGTAGCCGACCCCGTCGGGGCCTGCCCGGAAGGTCAGGCCGGTCGCGGTGCCATTGGTCACCGACAGATCTCCCTCGTAGGTGAAGTCGCCGCCCGAGCGGTCGCTGAGGTAGAAGCCGTCCTGCGCGGAGTTCCCCCGCAGTCCGGCCGGGGTGACCGTCCACGTGCCCCCGCGCGCGGCCCACCGCCCGGCGGGGAACGCGGTGAAACCGCCGGTGCCGATGTTGAGGTTCTGCACAGTCGCCGTTCCGTCGTAGGCGTTCACTCCGAACAGCCCGCCCGTGTACACCGTGTCGCTCGCGTCGATGACCGGCTCACTGCCGTTGTCGAGCCACACCCGAATGCGTGCGCCGTTCGTCTGCACCTTGAGGTGGTGGGCCTGGCCGGCGGTGATGGGTGTGGAATGAGCCGCGATGTCCTTGCCCGGACGCCAGAGTTTGACGGTGCCGCTGGTGTCGATGTTCGCCGTGTAGCCGACGCCCGAGGCGTTGGCCCGGAAGGTCAGGCCCGCGGCGCGTGCGCTGTCCAGGGTGATGTCCCCCTGGTAGACGGCGTCCCTACCGCTGCTCGCGCTGATGTAGAAGCCGTCGCCGCTGGTCGAAACGCGCTTCCCGCCGTTCACGTCGCTCCACGAGCCTCCGGCCGAATGCCACGGCCCCTCGAGGTTGCCGGCCAAGGTTGACTGGGACGTTCCCCAACTGGTGTTGAGCCGGGTGAAGGTCGCGCTGTCCAGCTTCGCCTTGCCGCCGTCCGCGAACAGCCGGATGCCCTGGCTGTTCGCGGCGGAGTCGAAGTCGACGTTGTCCGAGAGCGAGTATCTCCCGCCGTCAGCGAAGATCTCCAACTGGCCCCGGTCGACGAGCAGCCGCAGTTCCACCTTGCCGATCCTCGGCTTGAGCGACTTGCCCTGGAGGGTCTGCGCGGCGGTGTCATAGACCACGCTGCGGTCTGCGGAGCCGTCCGACCTGGCGTGCAAGTCGAACCCGAACCGGGTGGCACTCGCGTCCTTGACGTCGAACTGTGCGGTGATCTCGTAGGTGTCGGCCTTGACTCCCGCGAACAGGTTCTCACCTCTGGCGGCGTCGACCGTCTGGTTCTTCCATGTCTTGGTCTCCGAGGCCAGCGAGGCGAGTTCGGCCACCGGTGTACGGGTTATCCGTGGGCCGTCCGGGGTGGTGACGAGATCGAGCGACGCCGGAAAGCTCGCGTTGCCGGTCCAGGTACTGCCGCGGTTGCCGCCCTGCCAGGCCATCTGTACGGTACGGCCGTCGGGTGTGTTGGTGAAGGTCTGTGCTGCATAGAAGGTGCCGCCGGCGTGCGTCGTGCCCAGGTCCATCTGCTGCGGACCGGTCCAGTCGGTGCGGAACGCTGTGCCGTCGAAGGAGCCGACGACGTACTGGCTGGAGGCAGAGGTCAGTACCCACCGCTGCTGACCGGTCCTGCCGTCCAGCGGGAGCGGGAACATGTCCGGGCACTCGAAGAGCCAGGGGGCCGAGTAGCGGCTGGCGAACGTCCAGTCCAGGAGGTTCTTCGAGGTGTAGACGTTCACTCCGTTGCCACCTTGGTCGGACCAGGCGACCATGGCCCATCGCCGGCGCGCCGTATCCCAGAACACCTTCGGGTCGCGGCTCTCGTTCGGGATCTCGATCTGCTTACGTCCCTTGTCGTAAGCCTGGAAGGTCTGGCCGTTGTCGTTGCTGTAGTAGACGCTGACGCCGTTGGTGTTGGCGAACACCACGATCGGGTCGAGGGCGCCCGTCTTCAGACCGGAGGTGTTGTCCCTGTCGACGACCCCTCCGCCCGAGAACAGTGTGCCGGGGTGCACGCCCGGCTCGAGGGCGATCGGCTTCGGGTGCGGATCCTTCTGGGGGAAGGTCGTTGATCAGGCGCCGAGTTGGTAGTCCCGCTGGTCGGGGTAGGTGCGCTGGTGCTCGCGGGTGTGGTG